>JAJTHD010000007.1 GCA_021297925.1 Lysobacteraceae bacterium | reverse complement strand
TGGCCCAGCTGTTCACCGCGATCCAGCTTTCGCCGAAGGCCGGCATCCAGCGCGACATCGCCGCGCGCGCGCTGCGGAACGGCAGCACGGCCTTGGCCATCGCAAGCGCGACGATGGGCATGGCATGGACCAGCGTGTTGGTGGCGACGAGGGCCCCGGCGGAGGCGGCGCGGAGCCAGTTCAGTGGATTCGGTCCCATGGCGGGCGACGGAATGGAGGACACCGGTGCAGTGTAGGCCGGCCGGGATGAATCGACGCCGCGTTCGCCCGTCGGCATGCCGGGACCGTGACATCCGGCGTGAAAGGGCGACTCAGGAGCTGCAACTCAAGGCCGAACAGCCCGGTCGGTCGAGCGCCCAGGCCGGCCGGAGCGCAGCGAAGCGCGAGGCCCCCGGCTGTTCCTCGTAGGGCCGCTTGAGGACCGCCATCAGGGCCTGAAGTTCGGCGAGATCGCCCTGCTCGGCCGCGTCGATGGCCTGCTGGAGCAGCCAGTTCCGGGGGACGTAGAGCGGGTTCGCGTCGTCCATGCGCGCGCGCCGGGCCGCGGGCGGCTGCGGGTCGAAAGCCAGTCGATCGGCATAGCGCTCCAGCCACGCCGCGAAGGCGGGCGCCTCGCGCGTGAACCGGACGGGGTCGTAGCCGAGGCCCTCGACGTCCGCGGGACTCGCCTGCGCGGGATCGAGCGCGGCGAGGCGCCTGAAGAACAGCGTCATGTCGATCGACGCCGCCTGCATCCACCGATACAGGTCCTGCAGAAGGCCGAGGTCCCCCTCGTGCCAGGCCTCGAGGCCCAGCTTGTCGGCCCCCATCCTCGCCTGCGCCTGCTGGAAGGCCTCGACGTAGGCGGCCATGCCGGCCTGCAAGGGGGACGTGTCCTCGCCGATGAGAGGCGCGAGGGCCGACGCCAGGGCGGACAGGTTCCAATGGGCGACCTGCGGCTGCGCACCGAACCGGTAGCGCCGGTGCTGGGCATCGGTCGTGTTCGGCGTCCAATGCGGATCGAACGCCTCGATCCAGCCGAACGGGCCGTAGTCGATGGTGAGCCCCAGAAGGCTCATGTTGTCGGTGTTCATGACACCGTGGACGAAGCCGACGCGCATCCAGTGCGCGGCCATCACGCCGGTCCGCCGTGCGACTTCGGCGAACAGGTCGGCCGCCGCGTCCGGACCGGCGAACTGCGGAAAATGCGCATGTACCGCATGATCGACGAAGCGGCGCAGCAGGTCCTGGTCGCCGCGGGCAGCGGGCAGTTCGAAATGCCCGAAGCGCATGAACGAGGGCGCGCCCCGGCACACTACGGCGCCGGGCTCGGGGCGCGGGTCGCCCGAATACAGGAGGTCGCGCACGACCGTTTCCCCGGTGGCGACCAGCGTGAGGGCCCGCGTCGTGGGCACCCCCAGCGCGTGCATCGCCTCCGACACCACGAACTCCCGCAGCGACGAGCGCAGCACCGCACGGCCGTCCGCATGGCGGGAGAAGGGCGTGGGGCCGGCCCCCTTGAGCTGAAGTTCGTGGCGGCGTCCATCGGGCGCCTCGACCTCGCCGAGCAGGATCGCGCGACCGTCGCCCAACTGGCCCGCCCAGTGGCCGAACTGGTGGCCGCCGTAGTTGGTCGCGACGGGCCGCATGCCCGGGGCAAGGCGGTTGCCCGCGAACACGTCGGGCGCGGCGGCGATCGCCTCCGGGTCGAGGCCCAGTTCGCGGGCCAGCGATGCCGACACCGCCAGCGTCCGCGGCTCCGCCACGGGCGTGGTCGGGGCCGACGCCCAGGCCCCCTCGACGGCGCGTACGCCGGGGCGTACGACCGGGTCGCCCGGCAAGGCGTCGGCGACGGACGGCGGATGGACGATCATGGCGATCGGCTCGGACCGGAATCGGGCGGAAACGCGGAGGCCGGGCATCGGCCCGGCCTCCTCGGAAGCCTCCGTCTGACGCCGGGGCTCAGCGGATCACCGGCATGCCCTAGCGCATCTCGCGCAGCGCCTGGATGCGCTCGGCCAGCGGCGGGTGGCTCATGAACAGCTTCCTGAAGCCGCCGGCCACGCCGCCGGAGATGCCGAACGCACGCACCTCCGAAGGCAGCGTGCTCTGGCCGTAGCTGTAGGCGAGGCGCTCGAGCGCGGCGATCATCTTCTCGCGGCCGGCCAGGTCGGCACCGCCGGCGTCGGCGCGGAACTCACGCCAGCGCGAGAAGGCCATGACGATGGTCGACGCGAGGATGCCGAACACGATCTCGAGGACGATCACGGTGAGGAAGTAGCCGATGCCCGGGCCTTCCTCGTTCTTGAAGACGACGCGGTCGATGATGTTGCCGATGATGCGGGCCAGGAACATCACGAACGTGTTGACCACGCCCTGGATCAGGGTCAGCGTGACCATGTCGCCGTTCGCGACATGGCTGACTTCGTGGGCGAGCACGGCTTCAGCCTCGTCGCGGCTCATGGCGCGCAGCAGGCCGGTCGACACCGCGACCAGGCTGTTGTTGCGCGAGGCACCGGTGGCGAAGGCGTTGATCTCCGGCGCCTCGTAGATGCCGACTTCCGGCATGCCGATGCCGGCCTTCTCGGCCTGGCGCTTCACCGTCGAGTACAGCCACTGCTCGATCTCGTTGCGCGGCTGGTCGATGACACGCATGCCGGTGGAGCGCTTGGCCATCCACTTCGACATCAGCAGCGAGACGAACGCACCGCCGAAACCGAAGATGGCGCAGAACACCAGCATGCCGGTGTAGTTCACCTTGCCGCCGGCAAAGGTCGACAAGCCGAAGAAGGTGCTGAGCAGCATCCAGACGATCGAGAAGACGATCATCACGGCGAGGTTGGTGGCGAGGAACAGGAGGACGCGCTTCATGGGGCGAGGGCGGGCCGGGGTGGGATGCCGGATTAGTGGGGCAGAGCCCGCTAAAGTTCAAGCGATGGATGCCCGCTCCGCCGTCCCGCCGTGACATCGCCTTCACCTGCATATGTCGGGCGGTTCGCGCCTTCGCCCACTGGCCCGCTGCACGCCGGTTCGGTGCTGGCCGCACTCGGCAGCTGGCTGCATGCCCGCCACCACGGCGGGCGCTGGCTCGTCCGCGTCGAGGACCTGGACCCGCCCCGCGAGCCGCCGGGCGCGGCCGGAGCGCAGCTCGCCACCCTCGCCCGGCTCGGCCTGGCCCACGATGGCGAGGTGCTCTGGCAAAGCCGCCGACACGCGGCCTACGCCGAAGCGCTGGACCGGCTGCTGCGCGAGGGCAAAGCCTTCCCGTGCGCCTGCAGCCGCAGCGACCTCGCCGCCACCGGGGGGGTGCATCGCGGCTGCGTGGCCGCCCCACCGCTGCCCCATGCGCCGCGGAGCGTCCGCCTGCGCGTCGACGACCAGCCGATCGTGTTCGAGGACAGGGTGCACGGCCGCGTCGAGCAGCGCTTGCGGGAGTCCGTTGGGGACGTGGTGCTGAAGCGCGGCGACGGGTTCTGGGCCTACCAGCTCGCCTGCGTCCTCGACGACGCGTTCCAGGGCGTGACGCACGTGGTGCGCGGTGCCGATCTCCTTGCCTCGACCCCGCGGCAGATCGCCCTGCAGCGGGCGCTGGGCCTGCCAACCCCCGCCTATGTCCATCTGGCGCTCCGGCGGGATGCGTCGGGCCGCAAGCTGTCGAAGAGCGAAGGCGCCGCCTCGGTCGACGGGCGCCGCCCCCTCGACGTCCTCCGGGACGCGTGGGATGCGCTGGGCCAAGGCGCGGACCGCTGGCCCGGGGGCGCAACGCCGGAGGCCGCACTCGCGGCGGCCCTGCCCCTGTTCGACCCCGACCGGTTGCCCCGCGATGGCGCCGACGGCGAACCCGCCGGGCCCGGGGCCGCCACCCCCGCCACGGACGATGGGCTGGACGGACGGGGTTGACAAGCGTTCACTTGCCGTGATCCGCCACTGGGTCGACCCTGTCCTCCACGAACGCACGCCCGGACTCGCCATGGATGCCCCGCGACTGCTCAAGAAGTACCCGAACCGCCGCCTCTACGACACCCGGATCTCCAGCTACGTGACGCTGGACGATGTCCGCCAGCTGGTGCTCGACGGGGAAGAGTTCGAGGTGCGCGACGCGCGCAGCGACCAGGACATCACCCGGCTGGTGCTGCTGCAGATCATCGCGGAACGGGAGGAGGAGGGGCAGCCGATGCTCTCCGCGACCTCGCTGCAGCTGATGATCCGCTTCTACGGCGACCCGCTGCACGGCTTCATGAGCCGCTACATCGAGCGAAGCCTGCAGGTCTTCCTCGAGCAGCAGCACACCTTGCGCAAGCAGCTCGGCGGCCTGATCAGCACCTCCCCCTTCGCGATGCTCAACCAGATCGCCGAGCGAAACCTCGAACTCTGGAAGAGCTTCCAGCAGGGCGTGCTCAAGGGCGGCACGCTCGGGACGGCGCCGGGCAAGCGGGGCACGCCGCGCGCGGGCCGGGCGGCCAGCAAGGCCGCCAAGAAGCCGAAGGCCTGAGCGCTCCGGTCAGAGGTCGCGCGCGACCCGGAAGCCGATCCGGGCCGACGTGAAGTCCGCGGGGACCTGCAGCCGGAACGCCGAGCGCGCCTGGTCGAGGGTGCTGGCCCAGGAGCCGCCGCGGACGACGCGATCGGAACACCCCGGATTCACCCACGCGCGACCGTCGTCGGGCGCGCGCCGGTAGCCGTCGTGCCAGCAATCCTCGACCCACTCGGACACGTTGCCGATGAGGTCGTGGGTTCCGAAGCCCTCGGCCGGATAGCTCGCGACCGGGGCCGGGCCCCACGCGCCGTCCGTCCAGCCGCGGATCGCGCGTCCCCAACGACGGCCCTGTGGCGATCGGTCCCCATCGCCGGTCAGGTTGCCGGGCGCCCGGGCGGGCGCGTCCGCGCCGCCCCAGGGCCAAGAGGCCTCGCCCCCCGCCCGGAGGGCGTACTCGAACTCCGCCTCGGACGGCAGGCGGTAGCGCTGCCCGGCCCGAGCCGACAACCACTCGGCATAGGCGATCGCGTCCTCGAAGGCGACGTGCAGCACGGGGTCGTCCTTTCCGGCGGCACTGCGACCGTCGAAGCCGCGCCGCCACTGGGCCCCGCGGAGTTCGACCATCGCGCCACCGCGCTCGTCGTAGACCATGGAACGCCCCTCGCGCTCCGCCCGGGTCACGTAGCCGGTGGCCGCGACGAAGCGGGCGAAATCGGCGACCGTGGTCTCGCGCACGGCCAGCGCGAAGCCCCGCTCGAACCCGACCGGGTGCGGCGGCCCTTCGTTGTCGCGCGCACCGTCCTCGCCGGGGACGGCCCCCATGGTGAAGCCGCCGTGCGGCATGACCACCATGGCGGGCCCCGCCTCGCCGCCGGCGATGGTGTCCGAGAAACGCTGCGAGGGGCGGAAATGCCCGTAGCGCCTCGCCAGCGACAGACGCTGCGCCGCGTCGTCGAGGCCCGGGGACTGCGGATCCGTGCGCTCGGCGCGGGCCAGCGCGCGAGCGGCCGCCTGCAGGTCGAGGCGCTGCAGCGCGGAGTCGACATCGGCCAGCGCCGACTCGGCGGTCGCGCTTCTCGCCTTCGCCAGGGCGGCCCGACCATCCTGCACGCGCGCGGGATCGAGTCGGAGGCGATCGGCACGCCGCAGGTCCTGCTCCGCGTCGTCGAACTCCCCGCGCTCCGACGCGCGGGCCGCGCGGGACAGCAGGGCGGTTTCGACGGCGGCCAGCCCATCGGCGGCGGGCTGCAGGCCCGGCACGCGCGTACCTGCCTCGCGGAAGGCGGCCACGGCGCTTCGGCCTTTCGGCGCGAACCACTGACCGGCCTCGAGCCGGAGGCGCCCGGTCTCCACCAGCGCGAGCGCGGCCGCCAGATCGGCACGCGCGCGCTCGCGCGCCGCCGCCCGGTCGGGGTCCACGACGGCCAGCACCGCCGATGTCCGGCCCGCGGCGGGTGCATCGCCTCGCCGCCGGGCGTCCTCGAACGCGGCACCGAGCGCGGCCACGGCGCGTTCGCGACCCGCCAGTGCATCGACGTCCGTCGGGTCGGCAACCAGCAGGGCGAGATGGAGGTCGAGGGCACCCGGCGGATCCTGGCCGACCCACCGACCGGCGGCCTCGGCTTCGGCCGCGGACTCCCGGAATGCGGCCGTGGCCTTCGCCGTGGCGGGGGCGGGCAAGGGGGCCGGGGCCCAGCGGGCCTGCGGTTCCGCCGCGACCGGTTCGGCGGCAGGCTCCACGACCGCATCGTCCGGCGTCGACGAGGGCGCCGGCGAGGCGTCCGCTGGCGCCACCTCGGAACGCCCGCACGCGGCGAGCAGGAACGAGGCGATCATCAGGGCGGTGAAGAGCGCGGCGCGGAGGGACGGCACGGGGAAGCCTGTGGGGCGCGGGCAGCGCGCGGCAGACGTTAGGCTATGGCCCCCGCCCCTGCAAGGACAGGCATGTCCCACATCCCCGTCGAGAGCATCGCCGACCTGCACGAAGCGACCGGCCCCTTCGAAGCCAGCGCGGCCCTGGCCCTCGATACCGAGTTCATGCGGGAGCGGACGTGGTATCCGCAGCTCGCACTGGTGCAGATCGCCGACGCCCGGGGCCGCATCGTCCTCGTGGATCCGCTCGCGGACGGCGTCCGCGAGGCCCTTGCCCCCGTCGTGGGCGCCGCGGACGCCCTGATGCACAGCGCGAGCGAGGACCTCGTCGCCTTCCGCCACGCCCTCGGGGTCCTGCCCCGTCGCCTGTTCGACACGCAGATCGCGGCCGCCTTCGCCGGCCTCGGGGCCGGCGTGGGCTACCAGTCGCTGGTGCAGCAGGTGCTGGGCGTGACGCTCGAGAAAGCCGAGACGCGTTCGGACTGGCTCCGACGCCCCTTGTCGGAGCGCCAGCTCGCCTACGCCGCCGACGACGTCCGCCACCTGCACGCCGTGGCCGAGGCTCTGGAAGCGCGACTCTCGGCGCGCGGCCACGCCGAGCGCGCCGCCGCCGACATGGATCGGATGCTCGAACTCGCCCGGGAGGAGCGTGACGACCCGCAGCCGCATCTCGCGTTCCGTCCCGCCGCCCAGCTCGACCGTGCGGGCCAAGTCCGGCTGCGACGCCTCCTGCGCTGGCGCGATGCCACCGCTCGCCGGAAAGACCTCCCGAAGCGCTGGCTGCTCGACAACGACATCGCGTTGGCCCTGGCACGCCGACCACCGGCGAATGCCCAGGCCCTGGCGGCCCTGCTGGAGGGCGGACGCTCGGCCCGGCGCCTGCAGGACGAGATCGCCATGCTCCTCGAGGCCCCGCTGGACGCCGATGAAGCCACCATGCCGCTGGCCACCGATACCGAGCGGACCGATCGCCAGCGCCTGAAGACGCTGCAGGCCGTCGTGGCGGATCGTGCGGCTGCCCTGGACCTGCCCGATGGCCTGCTGTGCGCCCGGAGGCACCTCGAGGCCCTGCTCGCCGATGGCCAATGGCCCCGGGCCTTGGACGGCTGGCGGCAGGACGTACTCGAGGGCCCGCTCCGGCGAGTCTTGGGCTGAACGGCGCGGCTCGGCTTGGCAAGCCGTGCCCGGGTGCCTATACTTCTGCGCCTGCGCGGGGGGGTAGCTCAGCTGGGAGAGCGCGTCGTTCGCAATGACGAGGTCGTGGGTTCGATCCCCATCCTCTCCACCAACGCATGGGCCGGGAGCTTCCCGGCCCTTTTTCTTTTCCACCCTCCGGGCCCTCCGGCTTGGGCGCGGCCGGCCCCGTCTGCGACAATGGGCGTCCGGTCCCCGTAGCTCAGTTGGATAGAGCGTCCCCCTCCTAAGGGGAAGGTCGCACGTTCGAATCGTGTCGGGGACGCCATCTCGCGCGGACGCGTCCGCCATCACCCGCCCTTGCGCGCGGGCCCGCCCACCCACGTGCTGCATGCACGCACTTCCGAAGAACACCGCCATGACGCACCCCGTCCTCGCCGCCCTCGGCCTCACCGACCACGAATCCGGCACCTACCTCGGCCACGGCGAGTGGTCCGCCACGCGCGACGCCGGCGTGCTCGAGCCGGTGAACCCGGCCACCGGCGAGGTGCTCGGCAAGGTCTACGCGTCGTCGGACGCCGACTACGCCAAGATCAAGGAACGCGCGAAGGCCGCCGCCGCGATCTGGCGCACCACCCCGGCGCCGAAGCGTGGCGAGGCCATCCGCCTGTGCGCCGAAGCCCTGCGCCAGCACAAGTCCGCTTTGGGTGCGTTGGTCTCGCTCGAGATGGGCAAGATCAAGGCCGAAGGCGACGGCGAAGTGCAGGAGATGATCGACATCGGCGAGTTCGCGGTCGGCCTGTCGCGCCAGCTCTACGGCCTGACCATGCATTCGGAGCGCCCCGGCCACCGCATGTACGAGCAGTGGCACCCGCTGGGCCTCGTCGGCGTCATCAGCGCCTTCAACTTCCCTGTCGCCGTGTGGGCCTGGAACAGCTTCATCGCCGCCATCTGCGGCAACATCACGATCTGGAAGCCCTCGCCGAAGACCCCGTTCTGCGCCGTGGCCTCGATGAAGATCTGCAACGATGCCCTGCGCGCCGGCGGCTTCCCCGACCTGTTCTTCCTGTTCAACGACGCCGGCACCGAGCTGGCCAGCAACTTCGTCGACGACCACGACATCGCGCTGGTGAGCTTCACCGGATCGACCAAGATCGGCCGCCAGGTCGGCGAGCGCGTCGCCCGCCGCATGGGCAAGTCGCTGCTGGAGCTGGGCGGCAACAACGCGATCATCGTCGACCAGACGGCCGACCTGAAGCTGGCCATCCCGGCCATCGTCTTCGGCGCCGTCGGCACCGCCGGCCAGCGCTGCACCACGACGCGCCGCCTGTTCGTGCACGAGTCGATCTTCGACGACGTCATCGCCAAGCTGGTCACGGCCTACAAGCAGGTCGAGGGCAAGATCGGCGACCCGAACGCCGAAGGCACGCTGATGGGGCCGCTGAACGACAAGGGCGCGGTCGCGGCCTTCCTGTCGGCCATCGAGAAGGCCAAGGCCGCCGGCGGCGTGGTCCGCAGCGGCGGCGCGGCGCTCGACCGCCCGGGCAACTTCGTGCTGCCGACCCTGATCACCGGCGTGGCCAACTCGGCCGAAGCCGTGCAGACCGAGACCTTCGCCCCGATCCTCTACGCCATGCCGTTCAAGACGCTGGACGAGGCCATCGCCATGCAGAACGCCGTGCCGCAGGGCCTGTCCTCGGCGATTTTCACGCAGAACCTGAAGGCGGCCGAAGCGTTCCTGTCGGCGGCCGGTTCGGACTGCGGCATCGCCAACGTCAACATCGGCACCTCGGGCGCCGAGATCGGCGGCGCCTTCGGCGGCGAGAAGGAAACCGGCGGCGGCCGCGAATCCGGCTCGGACTCCTGGCGTGCCTACATGCGTCGTCAGACCAACACCATCAACTACTCGGATTCGCTGCCGCTGGCCCAGGGCATCAAGTTCGAGCTCTAAACCGCCGGGCCTAGACTTGGGCCGGATGACGAACGATAAGGGGAATGACAATGCGACGTGCGGGTCTGCTGGCGATGCTGCTGGCCTTGGGAAGCACCGGGACGGTGCTCGGGGCCGAGCAGGAGTTCACCACCGGCGACGGAACGCGCTTCGTCCTCTCCCTCAAGGACGGCATTCCCGGTCGCGCCGAGACGGAACGCGCCATCTTCGAGTCGGCCGGCTTCTCCACCGACACGGCGGCGGCCCCGACGATCACCGACCGGTTCGATTTCCTCTTCAAGGGCGGGAACCAGCCGGTGCGGGTCCGGGTCGAGGACGTGACGCTGCCCGGCCCCGTGCTGCTCGCCGAGGCCATCGTCCCGGAGGATCTCCCGGGCGCCGGTTTCCGCCGGAGCCGCTTCGTGCTGCAGGCCCCGCCCTGCCCGATCGCCCGCGGCGAGCCCTGCAGCGCCTGGATGTTCGGGACCCAGCCGAACCGCCTCTACCGGGCGACCCTGGTCTTCGCCGACGGGGGCACGGAAACGCTGCTGCAGGCCGAGCCTTACGTGATGTCGGCCTTCGTCGCGCGGCTCGGCGACCGCATCCCCACGCGCGACGACGCGCCCGCACGGACCGCCCAGAGCCAATGAACGCGCCGAACCGCACGCTCTCCGCGATGGCCATCACCAGCCTGGTGGCCGGACTCCTCGGCTGGACCCTGATGCCCTGGCTCGGGTCGCTTTTGGCCATCGTCACCGGCCATCTCGCGCGGGCCGAGATCCGCAGGGAGCCCGACGCGCTCGACGGCGACGGGTTCGCCGTGGCGGGACTCGTGCTCGGCTACACGATGCTCGCGTCCACGCTGCTTGCGATCATCATCGTCCTCGCGTTCTTCGGCGGCCTGGCGGCCCTCTTCGCCTGGGCCGCCACGATCCATTGATCCCGGAGATTCCCTCGGCCCCATGTACGGACTTGCCCGTTCCCTCCTGTTCCGGCTCGACGCGGAACAGGCCCACGATCTGGCGCTGAAGGGGCTCGACGCGGCGTGGCGGAGCGGCCTGAACCCGCTGATCGCCCATCGGCCCGCCCCCCTTCCGACGCGGGCGCTCGGTCTGGTGTTCCAGAACCCGGTCGGTCTGGCCGCGGGATTGGACAAGAACGGGGCCTGCATCGACGCGCTGGCGGCGCTCGGCTTCGGTTTCATCGAGATCGGAACGACCACGCCCCGCCCCCAGCCCGGCAACCCGAAACCGCGGATGTTCCGCCTGCCGGAGCACCAGGCCGTGATCAACCGGCTGGGCTTCAACAACGAAGGCGTCGACGCACTGGTCCGCAACGTCGAGGCCTCGAAGTTGAAGCGGGTCGGCGGCGACACGGTGCTGGGCATCAACATCGGCAAGAACAAGGACACACCGAACGAGCAGGCGCTGTCCGACTACCTGCTCGGCCTCGGCCGCGTGTACCCGCTCGCCGATTATGTCACGGTCAACATCTCCTCCCCGAACACCGCCGGCCTGCGCGAACTGCAGGAGGAGAACGCGCTGCGCGCGCTGGTGTCCGGCCTGCTGGACGCCCGCGAGCGCCTCGCCGGGCAGCACGGGCGCCGGGTGCCGCTGCTGGTGAAGATCGCGCCGGACCTGAGCGAAGGCGACATCGATGCCTCGGCGCGCGTGCTGGGCGAACTCGGCATCGACGGCGTCATCTGCGGCAACACGACGATCGACCGCCTCGCGATCGAGGGCCATCCCCTCGCGCACGAGCAGGGCGGGCTCTCCGGGCGACCCCTGTACGGCAAGTCCACGACGGTCCTGCGTCGGCTGCGGTCCCGGCTGCCGGCCCACATCCCCCTGGTCGGCGTCGGCGGCATCCTCTCGGGCGCCGATGCGGCCGGCAAGGCCACCGCCGGAGCCGACCTCGTGCAGTTCTATACCGGCCTCGTCTACCGGGGCCCGGCGCTGGTCGCGGAGTGCGTCGAGGCGCTGCGCCACCGCCGCGACGGCGTGCGCCAATGACCGACCCGGGTTACCGCATCGCCGGGGGCGTGTCCCTGGCGGGGCGGAACACCTTCCGCGTCGAGGCTCGGGCCGAGCTGCTCGCCGACGTCGCGGACCCGCTTGCGCTGCCCCGTCTGCTCTCGGAACCCTGGCTGCAGTTCGCGCCGATCCTCGTCCTTGGCGAGGGCAGCAACGTGCTGCTGGCCGGGGACGTCCCCGGCCTGACGCTGTGCCTGACGCGGGCCCGGATCGCGACCATCGGGGAGGACGAAGCGTCCACCCTGGTCGCCGCCGATGCCGGCGTGGGCTGGAACGACCTCGTGCAGTGGACGCTGGGCCGCGGGCTCTGCGGGCTGGAGAACCTTTCCCTGATCCCGGGCACCGTTGGGGCCTGCCCGATCCAGAACATCGGCGCCTATGGCGTCGAGGTGGGCGAGTTCATCGAGTCGGTGCAGGCCGTCGACCGCGAGACGCTCCGCCTGCGCGAGTTCGAGCGCGAGGACTGCCGGTTCGGATACCGCGACAGCGCCTTCAAGCGTTCGCCCGACGAATCGATCATCACCGAGGTGCGCTTCCGGCTGCCGAAACGCCGCGCCGTGCAGACGGGCTATGCCGGCGTGGAGGACGAGCTGGCGGCCATGGGCGTGGACGCGTCGCCGACCCACCGCCAGGTGGCCGAGGCGATCAGCCGCCTGCGCACGCGCAAGCTGCCGAACCCGGCGGTGCTCGGCAACGCCGGCAGCTTCTTCAAGAACCCGATCGTCGACGCGGCCGTGGCGGAGTCGCTGAAGGCGGCGCATCCGGCGCTGCCCGTCTTCCCCGGCGATGGCTCCGGCACGCGGAAGCTGTCCGCAGCATGGCTGATCGAACAGGCGGGATGGAAAGGCTTCCGCGAGGACGATGCCGGCGTGGCGCCGCAGCATGCCCTCGTGCTGGTCAACCACGGCCGCGCCACGGGCGCGCAGCTTCTGGCGCTGGCCGGGCGCATCGCCGGCTCGGTGGAAGGCCGCTTCGGCGTGGCGCTGGAGCCGGAACCGCGCATCATCGGCGGCCGCTTCGCGCCGGAACGCCCCGCGTGAGCGCCGTCGGCCGGCGCGAACTGCTGGGCGCGGTCGGCCTGATGGTCTGCAGCGCGGCGATGTTCGCCTGCATGGCGGTCATGATCCGGCTGGCGTCGAAGGAGCTGCACGCCTTCGAGATCGCCTTCTTCCGCAACTTCTTCGGCCTCGTGTTCACGCTGCCGCTGCTGCTGCACCACGGCACAGGGATCCTGAAGACCGACAAGCTGCACCTGTACACCGGACGCTGCCTGATCGGCATCGTGTCCATGCTCTGCGGCTTCTGGGCGATCGTGCACCTGCCGCTGGCCAAGGCGGTCACCATCAGCTATTCGACGCCGATCTTCGTGACCATCCTCGCCGTCCTGTTCCTCGGCGAGGTCGTGCGCGGCCGGCGCTGGGCCGCCGTGGGCCTAGGCTTCATCGGCGTGCTGGTGATCATGCGGCCCGGCACCGAGGGCTTCGACGGCAACACGCTGGTGGCTCTCACCGCGTCGGTGCTCAGCGCCATCGTCGCGATCAGCATCAAGGTGCTGTCCCGAACGGAGAAGCCCGACGCCATCGTCATCTGGACCACCCTGCTCTGGGTGCCGATGTCGCTGGTGCCCGCGCTGTTCGTCTGGGAATGGCCGAGCGGCTGGACGTGGGCCTGGGTCGTGGCGGCCGGGTTCTTCGGCACCGCCGGCCACATGTTCTGGACGCGTGCGCTCAAGCGCGCCGACGCGTCCCTGCTCACCCCGATCAGCTTCATGCAGGTGCCCTTCGTCGCCGTGCTGGCGTGGTGGCTGTTCGACGAGACGGTCACCGCGTGGACGGCGGCCGGCGCCGCGATCATCTTCGGCGCGAACGCCTACATCGCCCATCGGGAGGCGCGGGTCGCGTCACGCGCCGTCACCGACCGTGAGATCAGCCCCGAGACGCAGCAGCGCTGAGCGGAGGCGTCGAAGCGGCGTGACGGCCGCCGGCCGGGCAGGACCTTCGGCACATGCCGCCCCCGCAGGTCGCAGCGAGGCTCGGCGGCGCGCGCCCTGCACCGGGGCCCGTCCCCACCTCCCGACACGGTCTGCCATGAAGAAAGCCCTGCTCTCCCTGAGCCTCGCGCTCGCCCTTGCGTCGCCCCTCGCCCTTGCCGCCGACGGCCAGCCGGCGCTCGGCAGTTTCGGCATCGAACTCGCCAATCGCGACACGACGGTCAAGCCCGGCGACGACTTCAATCGCTACGCCAACGGGTCCTGGTTCGACGGCTACCAGTTGAAGGACTACGAGACCCGCTACGGCTCCTTCAACACCCTGAGCGACCAGGCCGAGCTGCAGGTCAAGGCGATCATCGAGGAACTGCAGGCCCGCACCGACCTCGCCCCGGGCAGCGACGAGCAGAAGGTCCGCGACCTCTACGCCAGCTACATGGACACGGCCGCGCGCGACGCCGCCGGCATCCAGCCCATCCAGCCGATCCTCGACGGCATCGCCAAGATCGATTCGGTCGCCGCGCTGACGGCCGCCTTCGGCCGCGCCGGCATGGACGGCAGCAACGCCCCGGTGGGCGGCGGCGTCGGCCTCGACCGCAAGGACCCGAACCGCTACCTCGTCGGCGTCGGCGTCGGTGGGCTCGGCCTGCCGGACAAGGACTTCTACCTGAGCCCCGACCCGCGCTTCGAGCAGATCCTCACGGCCTACCTCGCCCACATCGAGAAGATGCTCGGCTTCGCCGGCATCACCGACGCGAAGCCGCGCGCGGAGGCCATCCTCGCGCTCGAAACCGAGATCGCGAAGAACCACTGGGACCGTGCCCAGCTGCGTGACCGCGACAAGACCTACAACCTCACCTCGTTCGAGGACCTGAAGGCGCAGTTCCCGTCCTACGACTGGACGGCGCACTTCACGTCGCAGGGCATCGCGATCCCGGCCGAGGTGAACGTCACCACTCCGAGCGCCGTCGGCCCGATCCTCGAGATCGTCGGCAAGACGCCGATCAACGTCTGGCGCGATTACCTCACGTTCCACACCGTCGACAACCACGCGCCGCTGCTCTCCACCGAGATCGACGAGGCCGCGTTCGCGTTCAACGGCACCGTGCTTTCGGGCCAGAAGACCCAGCGCGAGCCCTGGAAGCGCGGCGTCGCGCTCGTGGGTGGCGGCCAGGGCCTCGGCGACGCGGTGGGCAAGGTGTACGTCGCCCGCCACTTCAAGCCGGAAGCCAAGGCGGCGATGGACGAGCTGGTGGAGAACCTGCGCAAGGCGCTTCGCCAGAACATCGACAACCTCGACTGGATGGGCGCCGCCACGAAGGAAGAGGCCTACAAGAAGCTCGAGAGCTTCCGCCCGAAGATCGGCTACCCGACCAAGTGGCGCGACTACTCGTCGGTCACCATCGTGCCCGACAACTTCATGGCCAACGTGCTGGCCCTGCGCCGGTACTACACCAACGACCAGAACCGCCGCCTCGGCACCGTGCCGGACCGCGACGAGTGGTTCATGACGCCGCACACGGTCAACGCCTACTACAACTCGACCTTCAACGAGATCGTGTTCCCGGCGGCCATCCTGCAGCCGCCCTTCTTCGACGTGAACGCCGACCCGGCGGTGAACTACGGCGCCATCGGCGGCGTGATCGGCCACGAGATGGGCCACGGCTTCGACGACCAGGGCTCGAAGTCGGACTGGCAGGGCATCCAGCGCAACTGGTGGACGGACGAGGACCGCGCGCGCTTCGAGGCCCGCACCCAGGCGCTGGTGGCGCAGTACAACCAGTTCTGCCCGCTGGAAGGCCACTGCGTGAACGGCCAGCTGGCGCTGGGCGAGAACATCGGCGACCTCGGTGGCCTGTCGATGGCCTATACGGCCTACCAGATGAGCCTGAACGGCCAGCCGGCCCCGGTGCTCGACGGCCTGACCGGCGACCAGCGCTTCTTCCTCGCCTGGGCGCAGATCTGGAAGTCGAAGTACCGCGACGAGGCGATGATCAACCAGGTCCGCGTCGGACCGCACTCGCCGCCGCAGTACCGCATCAACGGGCCGCTGCGGAACCTCGACGAGTGGTACAAGGCCTTCAACGTGCAGCCGGACGACGCGCTGTACGTGAAGCCCGAAGAGCGCGTGCGGATCTGGTGATCCGCCGCCGCGCGTGAACGAGAACGGCCGCCGCAAGGTGGCCGTTTTTCTTTACCCGTAGTTCTTCGCCACGTAGTCGTCGATGATCCCGACGAACTCGCGGGCGATGTTCTCGCCCTTCAGCGTCATCGCCTTCTCGCCATCGATGAACACCGGGGCGCTCGGCGCCTCGCCGGTGCCGGGCAGCGAGATGCCGATGTTGGCGTGGCGCGATTCGCCGGGGCCGTTCACCACGCAGCCCATCACCGCGAGCGTGAGGTTCTCGACACCGGGGTGCTTGAGCTTCCACACCGGCATGTTCTCGCGCACGTGCTCCTCGACCGTCTTCGCCAGCTCCTGGAAGAAGGTGCTGGTGGTGCGGCCGCAGCCCGGGCAGGCGGTGACCATCGGCGTGAACGCGCGCAGGCCCATGGTCTGCAGCAGCTGCTGCGCGACGATGACCTCGTTGGTGCGCGACTGACCCGGCTCGGGCGTGAGCGAGATGCGGATGGTGTCGCCAATGCCTTCCTGCAACAGCACGGCCAAGGCCGCCGTACTGGCGACGATGCCCTTGCTGCCCATACCCGCTTCCGTCAGGCCCAGATGCAGCGGGTACTCGCAGCGCGCCGCGAGGTCGCGGTAGACGGTGATCAGTTCCTGCACACCGCTGACTTTCGCCGAGAGGATGATGCGGTCCTTCGGCAGGCCGAGTTCGACGGCGCGCTCGGCGGAATCCAGCGCCGAACGCACCAGCGCCTCGCGCAGCACGCGGGCGGCGTCCCAAGGCTCGGCGCGCTTGGCGTTCTCGTCCATCAACACGGCGGCGAGGGTCTGGTCGAGCGAGCCCCAATTGGCGCCGATGCGCACGGGTTTGTCGTACTGCAGCGCCTTTTCGATGATCGACGCGAACTGCGTGTCCTTCTTCTTGCCGAAGCCGACGTTGCCCGGGTTGATGCGGTACTTCGCCAGCGCCTCGGCGCAGGCCGGGTGCGCTTCCAGCAGCGTGTGCCCGTTGTAGTGGAAGTCGCCGATGATCGGCACGTCGATGCCCATCATCGCCAGCCGGTCGCGGATGTGCGGTACGGCGGCGGCGGATTCCTCGTTGTTGACGGTGATGCGCACCTTCTCCGAACCCGCGCGCCACAGCTCGGCGATCTGCTGGGTGGTGCCCTTGATGTCGGCGGTGTCGGTATTGGTCATCGACTGCACGACGATTGGGGCATCACCGCCGACGACGACCTTGCCGACGCGGACGGGGATGGAGCGGCGACGCGGCGCCGGGACTGCGGAACTCATGCGGAGGCTCGGGGATGCTCAGGACTGCGCGGTCGGGCCGGGCGCGTGTCGGTACAAGAAGTAGTCCCCCAGGACCTGCAACAGGCGGAGGTCCGCGAGGCGACCCGAGGGGCGTTGGTCGAGCAGGTCGGCCGCCGGATCGGACTCCCGGGCGACCGCGAGCGCCTCGCCCTGGGGGAGGCGCTGCGACGCGAGGTAGAGCCAGTCGTCGCCGCCGTAGGTGGGACGGAGCTCCAGTGCCCGCCACGGGGCCCGGCCCGCGGACGTCGACGCGAGCACCACGGGGGCGACGGCGCGGGAGATCAGCTCGACGCCCGCCAGCACGTGGCCGTCGGGGTCGTAGCGCAACCAGCGGAGGATGCCGAGCATCCACTCGTCGTCGTCTTCGTCGACGAGGCGCAAGCCGACGATCTCGCCCACCCGCAGCCGGGTCGCGCCGTCGAGCCCCCAGCGGATGCGATAGCCCCCGAAGCTCTGGTCGACGACCGTGGCACTGACCATCGAGACCTTGGCGGAGGAATCGCCGCTGCCGGCCGACCATGCCGCGCGTTCCGGGGCCTCCGGCAGGTCGACGAGCAGGTCACGCGCAAAGCGGTCGAAGTCGCGCTCACCGCTGACGAGGTAGTGCACGCCGGAAAGCCCGAACACCGTATCGACTGCATGCCCGGCGTCCAGGCGGATGAACTGGCGGGCCGCGGCCGACGACAGGGCGCGGCGCAGCTTGCGCAAGGTGTCGGTGGGGAACTCCTGCGGCGGCCCATCGTCGGGCACGACGATGCCCTTCTCGCCGTTGCTGGCGGCGATCGCGGATTCGACCGCCGCGGCGAACGACACGAGGTCCAGCCACTGGCGGGGGGGCGCCTTGCCGCCCGGGCCCTCGTCGGCGTCGTCGGGGACGCCGACCGACGTGGCCGTCGGGCTGTCGCGAAGCGGCGCGTGCGGGACGAACGCACCGCACAGCGTCCACAGCTTGTCCTGCTCCGACTGCGCGTATCCGCGCGGTTTCAGGACGGACATCAGCAGCACCTGGAGCTGGCGCTGTTGCAGCGTCGCCGCATCGGACACGAGGGTGTCGGTCGAGGGGCGGCGCTCCAGCTCGCGCGCGATGGCGAACCGGTAGCAGCGGTGGAGGCCTCGCCAAGCGCCGGGGGGCAGGCCCGCGTAGACCCGCCAGGCCACGCGCATGGCTTCGACGTAGTGATGGGAGGCGATCTGGAGCGCCGCGGTGACCCGTGCGCCGCGCAGCCAAGGGAGGCTGCCGGAGGGCGCGCACAGGTCGGCGGCGGCGAGCCGGTAGGCGTGGGCGAGCCGGAGGTGGAGTTGCGACAGCTCGCCCGGAAGCCCGGCGAGATCGCCAGCGAGGGGGAGAGGCTTGCCGGCGTAGGTCCGCTGGGTCGACAGCGCGACGTCGACCACGATCGGCCGCAGCACCTCGGCGATCTCGCGCCGGGTCCCTCCCTTGAGCGTCGACAGGGTCGCGAGGGCCTCGAGGGCCTTGAGCAGGCTGCGGCGAGTGGCGGCGACATCGGTGCGCGGCAGCGCCTCGATCCACTCGGCGGCGCGTCGGGCATCCGCGGGAAACGGCAGGGTCCCCTGCAGCCCGGAGGGCTGGGGCTCCGCCAAACGTCGATACACTTCGCTCATGCCACGCCGTCCGTTCCAAGACGCCCCAGTGTACCGCCCGGCCCGCGACGCCGGACCGGGGCGGGGGTACCCGCGATGAGCACGGCACCGCCCCCGGGACGGCCCGCCCTGCGGCCGTCCCAGCTCAACGCGCTGGCCCGCGACCTGCTGGAAGGCAGCTTCCCGTCCATCTGGGTCGAGGGCGAGCTCGGGGGCGTCGCGCGCCCGGCGTCCGGGCACCTGTACTTCACGCTCAAGGACGACCGCGCGCAGGTCCGCTGCGCCCTGTTCAAGGCGCGGGCGCAGGGGCTGCGGCTCGTGCCGCGGGACGGGATGCAGGTGCTGGCCCGCGGGCGCCTGACGCTGTACGAGCCCCGTGGCGACTACCAGCTGGTGCTCGAGCATCTCGAGGAGGCCGGCGAAGGCGCGCTGCGCCGGGCCTACGAGGCACTGAAGGCCAAGCTCGACGCGGAGGGCCTGTTCGCCGAGTCCCGGAAGCGCCCCCTGCCCCGATTCATCCGCCGGCTCGGCGTGCTGACGTCGCCGAGCGGCGCCGTGATCCGCGACATCCAGAGTGTGCTCGCCCGCCGATGGCCCCTGCTCGAGGTCGAACTGCTGCCGGTCCCCGTGCAGGGCGCGCAGGCGGCGCCGTCGATCATCGCGACGCTCAAGGCGGCGTATGCCGCCGGTCGCCACGACGTGCTGCTGGTCGCTCGTGGCGGCGGTTCGCTCGAGGACCTGTGGTGCTTCAACGACGAGGCGCTGGTGCGCGCCATCGCCGGCTCGCCCGTGCCGGTGGTCTCGGCCGTCGGGCACGAGGTCGACGTCACCCTGTGCGATTTCGCGGCGGACCTCCGGGCGCCGACGCCGTCGGCGGCCGCCGAACTCCTGGTCCCGGACCGCGGGGCGATGATGGCGAGGCTGGCGCAAGCCGCGGCGATGCTGGACCGGCTGGCGGGCCGACGCCTCGACCGGGCGCGCCAGGCCCTGGACCAATGCGCGCTGCGCCTGCAGGCCGAGCGCCCGCAGCGGCGCCTGGAGCGACAGGCCGATCGGATGGTCGCGCTCCGCCATCGCCTCGATGCGGCGCTGGCGACGCAGGTGCATCGCGGCCACCGTTCGACCGAGGGGCTCGGACAGCGCCTCCGCGGCCAGACCCCCGCCCTCCGGCTGCAGCGCCAGCAAGAGCGTCTCGGACTGCTGGCCCGCCGCCTCGACCATGCGACGGCCCGCAGCATCGACCAGCGCGCCGCGCGATTGCGCGAACTCGGGCGTGGGCTGCACGTCGCCAGCCCGCTCGCCACGCTGGACCGCGGCTACGCGATCCTGCAGCGCGCCGACGGCCACGCCGTGCGCCGCGCCAGCGACGTGGGCACCGGCGACACCCTGCGCGCCCGGCTCGCGGAAGGCGGCCTGCGCCTGCGCGTGGAATCCGGCGACGGCGATGCGCCATGACCAGCGAGAGTCGGGCCAAAGAGGATCTCGAATGACGGCCGCGCCGCTGTGGCTCGCGAGCCGCGCCGTGCACACGGCCGAACGCCTCCCGCTGCGCGATGCCTGGAGCGGCGAGACGATCGCCGAGGTCGCGCAGGCCAGCCCCGGCGACATCGAGCGCGCCATCGCTGCGGCCCACGCCGCGCGGCCGGCGATGGCCGGCCTGCCCGGCTGGCGCCGGCGCGACACGCTGGATCATCTGCGTCAGCGCATCACGGCGAACGCCGAGGCCTTGGCCGAGACGATCCGGGCGGAGGGCGGCAAGCCGATCTCCGCCGCACGCACCGAGGTGGCGCGGGCACAAGCCACCTTGCGCGAGGCGGCGGCGGAAGCCGGCCGCCTCGATGGCCAGACCCTCGACCTCGACCGCGATGCCGCCACCCGCGGCTGGCGCGGCCTCACGCGACGCGTGCCGGCCGGCGTGGCCAGCCTCGTCACGCCCTTCAATTTCCCGCTCAATCTCGTCTTGCACAAGCTGGCCCCGGCCCTCGCCGCGGGCTGCCCGATCCTGCTCAAGCCCGCGCCGGCGACGCCGCTGTCGGCCCTCGCACTGGGCGAATGGTTGGCCGAATGCGATCTCCCGGAAGGCGCGTTCTCGATCCTGCCCTGCACGAACGCCCACGCCGCGCCGCTGATCGAGGACGATCGCATCGCCGTCCTCAGCTTCACCGGCGGGCTCGTCGGCTGGGACTTGAAGGCGCGCGCCGGCAAGAAGCGCGTGGTGCTGGAACTCGGCGGCAACGCGGCCTGCCTCGTCGATGCCGACCCCGGCGCCCCCCTCGACCACGTGGCGGCGCGCATCGTCGCGGGCGCTTACGGCCAGGCCGGGCAGAGCTGCATCAGCGTGCAGCGACTGATCGTGCACCGCGCGGTGCTGCCCGCCTTGCGCGAGAGGCTCGTCGACGCCGTCCGCGCACTGCCCCTCGGGGATCCGAGGGATCCACGCACGGTCGTCGGCCCGATGATCAGCGCCGCCGCCGCGGCCCGTCTCGACGCCGCCATCGCCAGCGCCATCGACGCGGGAGCGACACCCCTCGTGCGCGGCGCCCGCGATGAGGCGCACCCCGCCCTCCTCGGCCCGACGCTGCTGGAAAGCGTTCCCCACGACCATCCGCTCGATCGCGATGAGGCCTTCGGCCCGGTGCTGCTGCTCGAAGCCGCGGAGGATTTCGAACACGCCCTCGAACGCGCCAACGACAGCCGCTTCGGCTTGCAGTGCGGCGTGTTTACCGCGCGAATGGACCACGCGATGCGCGCGTGGGAGGCGCTCGACGTCGGCGGCGTGGTGATCGGCGACGTGCCCACCGTGCGCGTCGACCGCATGCCCTACGGCGGCGTCAAGGACAGCGGCCTGGGCCGCGAAGGGCCGGCGTGGGCCATCGATGACTTCAGTGAACTCCGGCTGATGGTGTGGGCGGGCGGCGAGTCACGCTGAACACCCGCGGGTGACGCGCTCAACCCCCGGCACGGCAGGCCGCGCGGCGATCCGGGTCCTTGATGAAGCCGCATTCCGACGAGCGGGCCTGAAGCCCGGACGCGGCGATGAGGACGAAACAGAGCGGCAGGAGGGCGAGACGGAAGCGCATGCGGCGAGCGCGCGCTGGCGCGCGCGACGCTTCAACCCCGTTCCGCCGGCTCGGGCGTTGAAGCCTTCACCCACCCCGGAGCCGTGCCATGTCGACCCGCCCCACCTCCGTCGCCCCTACCCTGCTTGCTACGGCCGTCCTGCTGGCCCTGTCGGGCTGCCGGTCCTCCAGCGATGTCGCCATCACGGCCCCCCCGCCGCCCGAGGAACCAGCCGCCCTGCAAGAGCCCAGTCGCGAACAGCAATCCCGGCGGCTCGAATCGGTGGTCGTGACCGGCACGCGGGTCCGCAGCGCCGAAGCGAACGCCGTTGCCAACGCCGCCTACGCTCCGCCCCCGCCGCCCGCACCACCGGCGCCGATGGCACGGATGGCACCGTCGATGGCCGCGCCTCCCGCGGACTTCGCCGTGCTGCCCGAGCCCGACACCGAGCGCTACGCCGATGTGCCGAGCAACCCCGTACAGCGTGTCGCCGAGCAGCCGGTATCGACCTTCAGCATCGATGTCGACACGGGCAGCTACAGCAACCTGCGGCGGATGATCGGCTGGGGCCAGCGCCCGCCCAGCGATGCCGTGCGCATCGAGGAACTGCTGAACTACTTCGACTACGGCGATGCGCCGCCTGCCGACCGCGCCGACCCGTTCGCCGTCCGCACCGAACTGGCGCGCGCGCCGTGGAACCCGAAGCGCCTGCTGCTGCGCGTCGCCCTGAAGGCCTGGGAGATGCCGGCCGCGGCGATGCCGCCGTCGAACCTCGTGTTCCTCGTCGACACCAGCGGCTCCATGCAGGAGCCGGACAAGCTGCCGCTGGTGAAGCAGGCCCTGCGCGAACTGGTGCTGCAGATGCGCCCGCAGGACCGCATCGCACTGGTGGTGTACGCGGGGAGCGCCGGGCTGGTGCTGCCTCCGACCTCCGGCGAAGGAAAGGAAAGCATCCTCGCCGCGCTGGACCAGCTCGAGGCCGGCGGTTCGACCAATGGCGGCGCCGGCATCGAACTGGCCTATCGCGTCGCGCGCGACGCGCGCATCGAGGGCGGCATCAACCGCGTGGTGCTGGCGACCGACGGCGACTTCAACGTCGGCACGGTGGACCAGACCGCGCTGGAGACCTACGTCGCCGAACAGCGCAAGCACGGCATCGCCTTGTCCACCCTCGGTTTCGGCCAGGGTAACTACAACGACGCGCTGGCCGAGCGGCTCGCCGACGTGGGCGACGGCAACCACGCCTACATCGACTCGCCCCGCGAGGCGCGGAAGGTGCTGCGCGACGAGATGGCCGGGACGCTGATGACGGTGGCGAAGGACGTCAAGGTGCAAGTGGAGTTCAACCCTGCGCAGGTCGCCGAGTACCGGCTGGTCGGCTACGAGAACCGACTGCTGCGCCGCGAGGACTTCGACAACGACGCCGTCGACGCCGGCGAGATCGGCGCGGGACACGACGTGACCGCGCTGTACGAGATCGCGCTGGCCGGCAGCGGTGGCGAGTGGAACGCGCCACTGCGCTACGCGGCGACGACGCCGGCGACGGCCGGCCGGCCGGGGGAAATCGCGACCGTGCGCCTTCGCTGGCAGCCGCCGCGGGGCGGCACGAGCCGCCTGCTGGAACGCCCCGTCCGGCGCGCGGACCTCACCGACACCGCGTCGCCATCCCTCGGCTGGGCGGCGGCCGTGGCGGCCTACGGCGAGCGGCTGCGCGGCGGTGAAGCGCTCGGCGGGGCCGACTGGCCCGCGGTGGTCGGATGGCTGGATACCGCCTATCGGGCGGACGCCAACGCCCGCGACCTTCCGAGCCGCCGCGAACTGCTGGCGCTGGCCCGAACCGCGGCAGCGCTGGATGGCGTCGCGCTCCCGGCGCCGGACGTCCCGGAACCCATCGCCCGGGACTGACGCGCCCCCTCGATGATTCGCTCCGCGTCGCCGTCGCGACGGACCTATGCCCGCCCGGGCGATTCGCCTACGCTCGACCGCATGGATGGGGAGCGCAGCGACGAAGCCTTGATGCTGGCCTGGGCGGCCGGCGAAGCGGAGGCGTTCGAGCCGCTGTACGCGCGGCACCGGGCGCCGCTGTTCCGGTTCCTGCTCCGCCAGGTGCGCGTGCAGGCCACGGCCGAGGAACTGTTCCAGGACGTGTGGCAACGCGTCGTCGCCTCGCGAAAGCGCTACCGGCCCGACGCCCGGTTCGCCACCTGGCTGTACCAGGTGGCGAGCAATCGCCTCACCGACCATTGGCGTGCCGCGTCGCACCGGCCGTCGGCGACGGACGAGGACACGGCGCGACTGGAGCGCGAGGCCGACCCCGGGTCGCCGGACCATGCCCTCTCGGTGTTCGAGGAACGCCGCCGCCTGCAGCGCGCGCTCGAGGACCTGCCACCGGAGCAGCGCGAGGCCTTGCTGCTGCGTCTCGAGCAGGAACTGTCGCTGGAGGAGATCGCGGCGATCACCGGCGCGGGCCGCGAGACGGTGAAGTCCCGACTGCGCTATGCGATGGACAAGCTCAAGGCACGCCTGTCCCGGACCGGCGAACTGGACGCCCCGGCGGCCAAGGGGTCGAATCGATGAACGGACCCGATCGCCGCACGCCGCTCGACGCGGAAGAACAGGCCCTCGCCCGCGTGCTGCGAGCGCTGCCGGCCGGCGATCCACCGTCCAGCCTGGACGCGAGGATCCTCTCGATGGCGCGGGACGCGGTCGTCGATGCGCCCGACCAGCCCGACGAAGCGTCCCCGCATGGACGCGGGCCGTGGGGAGGGCGGCTCGCGCTGGCCGCGAGCCTGCTGGTCGCCGCTGGCCTCGTCTGGCGACTGGGCGGCCTCGATCCGTCGGCGCCGGACGGGGCGTCGGGAATCGCTCCGGTGCCGAACGCGCAGGAGGCCCCGATCGCCGAGGCGCTTCGTGCCGAGCGGTCGGAGACCCCCGTCGTCGCCGAAACGCCGCCGCCGACGACCACCGCACCGACCCGGAGGGTGACCGCCCCACCCCCGCCGCCCGCCGCAGCCCCGCCGCCGCCCCATGCCGCGGTGTCCTTTGCCGCGCCGATGGCGGACGCGGTGCCGACAGAGAACGCGGCGCCGGCCGAGGCGTCCGCGGAGCGGTCGGCCTCGGCGCCCGATACCGACACGGAGGAATGGATCGCGAGGATCCGGGACGCCTGGGCGGCGGGCGACATCGACCGGGCCCGCCGCGACCTCCGCGACTTCGTGGACGCCCACCCGGACCATCCGCTGCCCGAGGACCTTGCGGCGATCCGCGAGGGCCCTTGATCCCCCGCTCACCCACGGCGCGGCGGCCGCCGCATGGGACAATGCCACCATGAGCACCCCCGATCCGACCCCGCCCGGCGCCGCCGCGAGCCCGCGGCAGCGACTGCACTCCCTCCGCGGCCTGCTGCCCTTCCTCGCTCCGCACCGGCGCCTGCTGGCCGCCTGGCTGGGCGCGCTCGCGCTGTCGTCGGCGGCCACGCTGTCGCTGCCCGTCGCCGTGAAGCACATGATCGACCAGGGCTTCAGCAAGGGGGGCGACATCGACCGCTGGTTTCTGCTGATGTTCATCGTGGCGCTGCTGCTCGCGGCGGCCACGGCGCTGCGCTTCTACTTCGTGTCGATGCTCGGCGAGCGCGTCGTCGCCGACCTCCGCGGCCGCTTGTACCGCCACCTGCTGTCGCTGGACCAGGCCTTCTACGACCGCTCGCGTTCCGCGGAGCTGGTGTCGCGCCTGTCGGCCGACACCGAGCTGCTGAGGAGCGTGGTCGGCTCCAGCATGTCCGTGGCGCTGCGCAGCATCGTCACCGTGGTCGGCAGCCTCGCGATGCTGGTCGTGACCAGCCCGGCGCTGGCGGGACTGGCGGTCATCGGCATCCCGGTGGCCGTGCTGCCGATCGCCCTCGGCGGCCGGCGGGTGCGCAAGGCCAGCGAAGCCAGCCAGAACCGCGTCGCGGACGCGAACACGCGCGCCGGGGAAACGCTTGGGGCCATGCACACCGTGCAGAGCTACGCGCGCGAGGCCTTCGAAGCCGCCCGGTTCCATGACGCCCTGCGCGCGACGCTGGACGCCGCGGCCAAGCGCATCCAGTTGCAGGCGTTCCTGACCGCGGTGGCGATCGTGCTGTTCTTCGGCGCCATCGTGCTGGTGCTCTGGAGCGGCGCGCAGGCGGTGATCGGAGGCCGCATGACGGCCGGCACGCTCGGCCAGTTCATGCTGTACGCCCT
>JAJTHD010000183.1 GCA_021297925.1 Lysobacteraceae bacterium | reverse complement strand
GTTCGCCAGCCCGGTCAGCGGGTCGGTCATCGCCATCGCCTGCAAGCGCTTCGCCCTCGCGATCTGCCGAAGGACGAGGATCGCGAGGAGGGCGGCCAGCAGGAGGCCCAGGCCCAGCGCCATCCTCTGCCAGCGCCGTACCTGGTCGAGAGCCTGGATCTCCTGCTCGCGCAATCGCTCCCTCGCGCGGAGTTGGGCATTCTCGATTTCGCGTCGCTCGGCCTCGAACTGTTCGCGGATCAGGTCAGTGCGCTGATCGGCCCTCCGGTCATTGTCCCGGTCTTTCACAGCGATGAAGGCGCGCAGGTCCGCGATCACCGCCTCGTAGCGGCGAATCCGTTCCAGGACGGCGGCGCGTACGGGCAGCGCCAGCGCGAGGTAGCGCGCGTTGTCTTCCTTGGTCCATGCCGCGACGGCCTCGTCCAGCATCGCCAGCGCGTCCGCGTCACGGCCTTGGCGGGCCAGCGCCTGTCCCCGGATGAAGTTCGCCATGACGATGTCCCCAGGCTCGCCGGCTGCTTGGAAGTCGGCCATCGAACGCTCGACCAGAGCCAGCGCCTTTCCCGGGTCGCCGTCCTTCGCCTCGACGCTCGCCAAGGCGAGTCGGGCGTAACCGCAGTAGGTCGGGCTGTCATTCGCCGTGCAGACGTCGATGGCCTTGCCCAGCACAGCCCTCGCGTCATCGGAGCGCAGCGTCTCTTCGTAGAGGTAGCCGAGCTGGAGCAGACTGATGAGCCTGTACCACCAGCGTGACTGGATCTCGGGGTCATCGAGGCTTCGCTCGAGGTACTCGCCGGCCCGCGCGTACTCGCCCATGCGCCGGTAGGCGATGCCTACGTTCTGCAGGTTGGCCGCGATCAGGAACGGTTCGCCCGATTCTTCAAGCACGCGCTGCGCCGCCAGCGCATCGATCAGGGACTCGGTGAAGTCGCCCGACACCGAATGGGCACCGGACCGCCAAGAAAGCACCTGCCCGAGCAGGATCGGGTCGGCGCTGCGCTGCGCCGCCTCCACCGCTGCGTCGTAGGCGACCTTGATGATGGCGGCGTCGGTGGTGGGTGCAAGGAAGGCTGCACGGCAGGTGTGGACCAACGCCAGACTGGTGGGGTCGGGCGAAGGTCGCGCCTGTTCGGCGACCAGAAGTGTGTCGGCCCAGGCGAGGGCGGCCGTGCGATCGTTCTGGGCCGCACTGCAGGCCATCGCAACGAAACGGCGCTCCCGCAGCAGGTCGTTGGCAGGCAGCGTGGCCCGCAACGCAGCGACCGCAGCGGCCCCCTCCGCTGGCGTGGTGCCCATGCCTTCGCGCAGCGCTGTCGCAAAAGCGGCATCGAAGGCGGCGGGATCCGCGACCGGGGGTGCCGGGGACGCCCAGACCACCGACGTCACCAGGAGGAGGCAGAGGGCCGATCCATGACGGAACGATCGCAGCATCGGGCATCCGGCGGGCGGGATGTGCGGAGCATGAACACTTCCCTCCCGAAATCAAGGCGACAGCACGCATGGCCGATCCGACGGCGCGCAGGAACCGGCCCGCTGCCCCGGAGTCTCGTCGCACGGGTCGTGCCCGTCGTTCCTCGTCTGCCCACCCCCTTCCGCGGAAGGGCGTTTTCCATCGGCCTGCGCCATCACGCGGCCGTGGCGACCTCGACCCGGTTCCGGCCTGATTCCTTCGCCCGGTACAGGGCCTTGTCCGAGCGATCGAGCAGGCTGGCGAAGTCGGCGTCCTGGCGGTCGAGCGCGGCCACGCCGAGGCTGATGGTGACGCGCAGCCCGGGCACGAGGTCGTCGAGGTCGAGGGCCGCGACGCCGCCACGGATCCGTTCGGCCACCTGCACCGCCGCCTCCAGCGAGGTCCCCGGGAGCAGGCCGGCGAACTCCTCGCCGCCGATGCGGCCGATCAGGTCGTGCTGCCGAAGCGTGCGTTGGCATTCCTGCGCGATGCGGGCCAGCACCGCGTCGCCGGTCGCGTGCCCGTACGCGTCGTTGACCGCCTTGAAGTGGTCGATGTCGAGAGCCAGCAACGTGAGGGCTTTCATCCGCCTCCGCGAATCGAGGAACGCCTGCTGCCCCTTGTGCAGCAGCGCCCGGCGATTGGGCACGCCCGTGAGCGCATCGGTCTCGGAGAGGGCCTTCAGGTTGCGCGCCCGCCACAGTTGGCGCATGGCGATCCCGAACAAGAGCAAGACCAGAGCCCCACCGAGGGCGATGGCGACGTTTTGCCACTGCCGCAAGCGGTCGAGCGACTCGATCTCCTGCTGCCGCAGTCGTTCCTTCGCACGGAGATCGGCGTTCTCGAAATCGCGTCGTCGCACTTCGAAGCGTTCCCGGAGGAACTCGGTGCGTTGCTCCGCGCGCCTGGCATTCTCGCGCTTGAAGATCTCGAGGTACTCGCGGAGGTCGCTCAGCGCATCGTCCGGACGGCCCAAGCTCTCCAGCACCGCCGCACGCGGTTGCAGCGCCATGGCGAGGTAGCGTTCGTTGCCTTCGGACCGCCACGTCGTGATCGCCGAATCCAGCATCGCCAAGGCCTCTCGCCGGCGCCCCAGTGCGGCAAGTGCCTGGCCGCGAACCAGCGCCATCATGGCGCTCTCTCCGGAGATACCCGCTTCAGCGAAATCCGCTTCGACCCGCTCCAGCGTCCTCAGCGCAGCGCCCGGGCGCTTGTCGACGGCATCCACGCCGGCGCGACCCAGTCGCGCATACGCGCAGTCAATCGGACTGTTGTTGACGGTGCAGAGCTCGATGGCGGCGTCGAAGGATCTTCGGGCGTTCGCGTAGCGTTTCGTGTCCTCGTACAGGTAGCCCAGCTGCAGCAGCGCAGAGACGCGATGGACCCATTCCCGTTGGATCACGGGGTTCTGGAGGGACTGAGTGAGCAATTGTTCCGCGAGTTCCAGATCGCCCATCCGCCGGTATGCGATCCCTACGAACTGCATGTTCAGGGCGAGCATCAACGGGTCGCCGTGCTTCTGCAGGGCGTCGTTGGCTTCAAGCGCATCCAGAAGTGCTTTCGCGTACTGGCCGTCCAGCGAGTGCGCGCCGCTGCGCTGGATGAGCATTTGGATGAGCAGCGTCGGATGGTTGGTGCGTCGAGCCGAGTCCACCGCCGCAGCGAATCCCGCGATGACCGGCTCCAGCGGGCCCGATTCGGGCAGGTGGATGGCGCGGCAAGCGTGCGCGAGCGACAGTGCGATGGCGTCGCCGTTGGGTCCCGATTCGACGGCGAT
>JAJTHD010000058.1 GCA_021297925.1 Lysobacteraceae bacterium | reverse complement strand
CAGGGGATTCCGCTATTATCGTCCGTCCTGAACCCCGCTGGTGCCCGTTCCGTGCCGTCCATGCCGTCCACGCGCGTCCTGACCCGCCTTGCCCTCCTGTCGCTGCTGGCCCTGGGCACCACCGGCTGCCAGACCATGAAGGGCTGGTTCGGCGGTGGCGAACCGGACACCGAGACCCTCCCGGTCGAGGCCCTGTATGCCGAAGCCCGCGAATCGCGTGAAGGCGGAAACTACTCGCGCGCCGAGCTTTACCTGACCCGCCTCACTGGCCGCTTCCCCTTCGGCCCGTACACCGAACAGGCCCAGCTCGACCTGGCCTACGCGCAGTACAAGCAGGGCAAGCACGAGGACGCCACCTCGACGCTGGACCGCTTCGTCCGCACCTACCCGACGCATCCGGCCATCGACTACGCGTACTACCTGCGTGCGCTGAACGGCTTCGATCGCGACAGCTTCTTCCTGCAGCGGATCGCCCGCGCCGACATGTCGGCCCGCGACCTGACCCGCGTGCAGGCCAGCTTCGAGGCCTTCGCGGAGCTGCTGCGCCGCTACCCGAGCAGCCGCTACGCCGCCGATTCACGGCAGCGCATGGTCTACCTGAAGAACTTCCTGGCCCGCCACGAAGCGACCACCGGCCTGTACTACCACCGTCGCGGCGCCTACGTGTCGGCCATCAATCGCGCGAAGTTCCTGCTGGAAACCCACCCGCAAAGCGAGTTCGAGGCCGACGGCATCGCCCTGCTGGCCTCCAGCCATGCCGCGCTCGGCCAGGACGACCTCGCCGCCGACGCCCGCCGCGTGCTGGAGAAGAACTACCCCGAGCACCCCTACCTGAGCGGCGACTGGCCGGAGCGCGGTGGCCTTTGGGGCCAGCTCAACCCGTTCGGCGCGGGCCGCTGACGGCAGGCCCAAGCAGCATCGCTCGACCCACGAAGACCGCCTCCGGGCGGTCTTCGCGTTTCCGGCCTCAGCTTCGCCAGCCGTTGGTGATCGGGTAGCGCCGCTCGCGGCCGAAGGCGCGGCGCGAGAGCTTCGGCCCCGGCGCGGCCTGCCGGCGCTTCCACTCGCTGATGCGGACCAGACGGAGCACCTGATCGACGGACTCGATCGGAAAGCCCCGGGCCAGCAGGGCCTCACGGCCTTCGCGACCTTCGATGTGCGCTTCGAGGATGGCGTCGAGCAACGCGTAGGGCGGCAGCGAATCCTGGTCGGTCTGGTTCTCGCGCAGCTCGGCCGACGGCGGCCGGGTTATCACCGTCTCGGGGATGGCCGGCGGCGCGCCCGCCGGCTGCCGCGCGTTGCGCCATCGCGCCAGCGCGAAGACTTCCATCTTGTAGAGGTCCTTGATCGGCGCGTAGCCGCCGCACATGTCGCCGTAGATGGTGGCGTAGCCGACCGCGTACTCGCTTTTGTTGCCGGTCGTCAGCAGCAGGCCGCCCTTCTTGTTGGCCAAGGCCATCATCAGCGCGCCGCGGCAGCGCGACTGCAGGTTCTCCTCCGTTACGTCCGGCGCGAGGCCGTCGAACAGCGGCCCGAGGGCCTTGAGAAAGCCCTCGAACGGCGCTTCGATCGCGACGGTCTCCAGCCGCACGCCGAGTGCCGCCGCCTGTTCGGCGGCGAGGTCGTTCGACAGGTCGGAGGTGTAGCGCGAGGGCAGGCGCACGGCGGTGACGTTCGCCGCCCCCAGCGCATCGACCGCCATCGCCAGCACCAGGCCGGAGTCGATGCCGCCCGAGAGCCCGAGCCACGTCGTCTTGAAGCCGTTCTTGCCGCAGTAGTCACGCAGGCCGCGAACGGCCGCGCGATACGCCAGCGACTCGCGCGACTCGTCGTCTTCCGGCGGCCAAAGCAAGGGCGCGAAGCGGCCGCTGGCCGCATCGAAATCGGTGATCAGCCACTGATCCTCGAAAGCACGCGCGGCGGGATGCAGGCGGCCGTCGGCATCGGCCAGCACCGAAGCCCCATCGAAGACCAGCTCGTCCTGCCCGCCGACGAGGTTGAGGTAGGCGATCGCCGTGCGCGACTCGGCGGTGCGCATCGCCAGCAGGGCATCGCGGTCGGCCAGCTTGTCGCGTTCGAAGGGCGAGGCGTTCGGCACCACGACCAGCCGCGCCCCGGCGGCCACGGTCGCCGCGATGGGCTCGGGGTGCCAGAGGTCTTCGCAGACGATCACGCCCACCGGCACGCCGGCCACTTCGACCACGCAGTCCTCATGCCCGGGCGCGAAGTGGCGGCGCTCGTCGAACACGGCGTAGTTCGGCAGCTTGCGCTTGCGGTACGTGGCCTCGACGCGCCCGTCGCGCAGCACGCTGGCCGCGTTGAACACCACGCCGCCCACGGCCTCGGGCCAACCGACCACCGCCGTGATGCCGCCGGTGCAGGCCTCGGCCACGCGCTGCAGCTGCGCGGCGCACTCGGCGAGGAAGCCGGGGCGCTCCAGCAGGTCCTCCGGCGGGTAGCCGGAGAGCGTCAGCTCGGGGAACACGACGAGGTCGGCGCGATGCGTGTCGCGCGCTTCGGCGATCCACGCGATCACGCGGTCGGCGTTGGCGGCGACGGCCCCGACGGGGCAATCGAACTGGGCGAGAGCGAGGCGCAGCGTCATCGAGGGGCGTCGGGCATCCGGGGGCGATAGTGTCGCGCGTCGTCGCGGTGGAAGTCGCGTGCCGCAGGCCGGCCCGAAAACACGAAGGCCGCCCCTGCGGGCGGCCTCCGGTACTCACGAACCCCGACGCTTGCGCGCCGCGGCCCTTACTTCTTCAGCAGCTTGGCGATGGCGGCACCGAGGTCGCCGGGCGACTTCACGGTGACGACGCCAGCCTTCTCGAGCGCAGCGAACTTGCCTTCCGCCGTGCCCTGGCCGCCCGAAGCGATGGCGCCGGCGTGGCCCATGCGCTTGCCCGGAGGGGCCGACGAACCGGCGATGAAGCCGACGACCGGCTTGGTCACGTACTCGCTGATGAACTCGGCCGCTTCTTCCTCGGCCGAACCGCCGATTTCGCCGACCATGATGATGCCTTCGGTCTGCGGGTCGTCCTGGAACAGCTGCAGGGCGTCGATGAAGTTGGTGCCGTTGATCGGGTCGCCGCCGATGCCGATGCAGGTCGACTGGCCGAGGCCGGCGTCGGTGGTCTGCTTCACGGCTTCGTACGTCAGCGTGCCCGAGCGCGAGACGATGCCGATCTTGCCCGGCATGTGGATGTGGCCCGGCATGATGCCGATCTTGCACTCGCCGGGCGTGATCACGCCGGGGCAGTTCGGGCCGATCAGCACGACGTCGTCGTACTGCGCCAGCACGTGCTTGACGCGCAGCATGTCGAGCACCGGGATGCCTTCGGTGATGCAGACGATCAGGCGGATGCCGGCGGCGGCGGCTTCGAGGATGGCGTCGGCCGCGAACGGCGGCGGCACGTAGATGACCGAGGCGTCGGCGCCGGTCTCATCGACCGCGTCCTGCACCGTGTTGAAGACCGGCAGGCCGATGTGGGTGGTGCCGCCCTTGCCGGGCGTGACGCCGCCGACGACCTTGGTGCCGTAGTCGAGCATCTGCTCGGCGTGGAAGGTGCCCTGCTGGCCGGTGAAGCCCTGCACGATCACCTTGGTGTTCTTGTTGACGAGAACGCTCATTTCGTTGGTTCCTCGATTCGAATTCGTGAGGCGATGGCTTCGGGAGGGCTCGATCCGCGCTTCAGGCGCGTACCGCGTCCTCATTCCTCCACACCCCCGCCGCGCGTCGCGCGGCGGCCCCCTGACTCAGGGGGCGGGTGGCACGAAGGGCCATCGGGATGCGCATGGGTTCAGGCGGCGGCGGCGACGGCTTTCTTCGCGCCGTCGTTGATGTCGTCGGCCGGCTGGATGGCCAGGCCCGAGTTCGCCAGCAGCTCCTTGCCCTTCTCGACGTTGGTGCCCTCGAGGCGCACGATCACCGGCACCTTGACGTCCACTTCCTTGACCGCGGCGATGATGCCTTCCGCGATCATGTCGCAGCGGACGATGCCGCCGAAGATGTTGACGAAGATGGCCTTGACCTTGTCCGAGCTCAGGATGAGCTTGAAGGCCTCGGTGACGCGCTCCTTGGTGGCGCCTCCGCCGACGTCGAGGAAGTTGGCCGGCGAACCGCCGTTCAACTGGATGACGTCCATCGTGGCCATCGCGAGGCCCGCGCCGTTGACGAGGCAGCCGATGTTGCCGTCCATCGTCACGTAGTTGAGGTTGTACTTGACGGCCAGCACCTCGGCTTCGTCTTCCTGCGCGATGTCGCGCATGGCCGTGGTCTTCGGCTGGCGGAACTCGGCGTTGTCGTCCGAGTTCACCTTGCCGTCGAGCGCCATCAGGTCGCCGTGGGTGTTGATGGCGAGCGGGTTCAGCTCGATCAGCGACAGGTCGTACTTGTTGAAGAGGGTGAACAGGCCCAGCATGATCTTGGTGAGTTGGCCGCACTGCTTGGCGTTCAGGCCCATCGCGAAGCCGACCTGGCGGCACTGGTAGGGCTGCAGGCCTTCGACGAAGTTCACGTGCACCGTGTGGATCAGCTCCGGCGTCTCGGCCGCGACCTTCTCGATCTCCACTCCGCCTTCGGCCGAGCAGATGAAGGTGATCGACTTGGTCGAACGATCGACCAGCGCCGAGATGTAGAGCTCCTTGGCGATGTCCGAGGCCTCGGTCACCAGCACCACGTCGATCGGCAGCGCGCGGCCACCCGACTGGTAGGTCTCCATCTTCCGGCCGAGCATGCCGGCGGCGGCGTCCTTGACGGCGTCGAGGCTCTTGCAGAGCTTCACGCCGCCGGCCTTGCCGCGACCACCCGCGTGGATCTGCGCCTTGACGACCCAGAAGTCGCCGCCCAGCGCCTTGGCGGCCTCGACGGCCTCATCGGCGGTGCGGGCGATCTTGCCGGCGGGAACGGGAATGCCGACCTCGGCGAACAGCTCTTTGGCCTGATACTCGTGGAAATTCATGGGTCACCTGGGGCTGGGGCGGCCGACGACGGGCCGCGGGATGGCGCTCCGCCGGCGGGCGGGGCCGCCCGGCGGGGGCCGGTATTGTCGTCGCTCGGGTCCGGGAAGGCAAAGACGGCCGCCGCGCCGCCGGCGGGGCCGCTACAGTGCGGGCATGCGCTTCGTCCGATCTTCCCGCCAGCTGCCTCCCGCCAGCATCCAACGGCGCGAGCTCTACGGCGTCAACCTGTACCGGGTGCTGGAAGCGGTGCTGCTGGGCACCGTGGCCCTGGTCCCGGCCAGCATCGGCATGGTGGAGGCCGCGGACGAGCCGGTCCTCCGGGCCACCGCCGCCGCGTACCTCGGCCTGTCGCTCGCCCTGCTCGCCTGGGGGCGCCGGGCCGAGGTCGACCTGGTGGCGACGGCGGGCTGGGGCATGGCGCTCGACGTGGTGGCCGCGGCGATGGCCATGGCCGCGCAGCAGGGGCTGGATGCCGCCATCGGCCTGATGCTGCTGTTCAACATCACCATCGGCAGCCTGATCGTCGGCCCCCGGCTCGCCTTCTCCCTCGCGGTGCTGGCGGCCCTCGCCGTCTTCGCGGAGGCGATGCTCGCGCACGGCGGCGACGCGAAGACCCTGTTCCAGCCGACGATGTTCACCGCCTGCTACCTCGCCGGCGCCGGGCTCGCCCAGTTCCTGCGCCGCGAGCTGCAGCGCACGCAGGCCCTGGCCGAGGAGCGCGGCAGCCAGCTGCTGGACCTCACCGATCTCAATGAACTGGTGATCCGGCGCATGCGCACCGGCGTGCTCGTGGTCGACGGCCAGCATCGGATCCGCCGATTCAACGAGGCGGCCTGGGCCCTGCTCGGCGCCCGCGAGGACGCGCCGCGCCTCGAGGACCTGCACCCGGACCTGGATCGCCAGCTCCGGCTCTGGCGGACCGAGCCGGCCCGCTCCCCCCAGCCCTTCCGCGCGGAGGAGGACGGCCCGGAACTGCTGCCGCGCTTCGCCGCCACCGGACGCACGGACGAGCTGTACCTCGTGTTCCTCGACGACAGCCGCGTCTACTCGGCGAGGGCCGAAGCGCTGACGCTGGCGACTCTGGGCCGGCTCGGCGCCGGCATCGCCCACGAAATCCGCAATCCCTTGGGGGCGATCGTGCATGCCTCGCAGCTGCTGGAGGAGTCCCCCGTCCTGCCGCCCGCGGACCGGCGATTGCTGGAGATCATCCTCGGCCAGTGCCGGCGCATGGACGGCATCATCGACAGCGTGCTGGGCCTTGCCCGCCGCGAGCCCGCGCAGGCCGAGCCGATCCCGCTGCCCGCGGCCCTGCACCGCTTCACCGACGATTACGCGACCGCGCACCCGCTGGGAGCGGACCGCATCGAGGTGCTGGAGGCGCCGCCGCTCGCCGTCGTCGCCGATCCCCGACATCTGGAGCAGGTGCTGACCGTGCTGGTGGACAACGCCCGCGACCACGGCCGCCAGCCCGGACAGCCGGCGCGGATCCAGCTCCGCGCATCGGCCGGCGACGGCGGCACCGACCGGGTCGACATCGAGGTCATCGACCACGGCCCCGGCATCCCGCCCGCGGTCGTCGCCCGCCTGTTCGAGCCGTTCTTCACCACCAGCGAGCACGGCACCGGGCTCGGGCTCTACATCGCGCGCCAGCTCTGCGAGGCTAACCAAGGGCAACTCCGTTTCCAGCCGGTCCTCGAGGGCGGCGCCAGCTTCCGCATCCGCCTGCCGGGCCGGACGCCGTGAGCCGCGTCCCGCGTACACTGGCGCCACCCAAGGCCTGTCCCCCACGATGCTGAGCCGCAGCGCCCTGATCGTCGACGACGAACGCGACATCCGCGACCTGGTCGCCCTCGCCCTGTCGCGCATGGGCCTGCGTGTCGAAACCGCCGCCGACCTCGCCGCCGCCCGCGCCCAGCTCGTCCGGCAGGACTTCGACCTCTGCATCACCGACATGCGCCTGCCGGACGGCAACGGCCTGGCGCTGGTCGAAGAGATCGCCACCGGCCACCCGCGCACGGCCGTGGCCATGATGACCGCCCACGGCAACGTCGAAGCCGCCGTCGCGGCACTGAAGGCCGGGGCGTTCGATTTCGTGACCAAGCCGGTTGATCTCGCGGTGCTGCGGCAACTGGTCACCCACGCCCTGAACCTGCAGGTGCAGCGCAAGGCCACCGAGGCGGCCGGCCCCAAGCTGGTCGGCGATTCGCCCGCCCTGCAGCAGCTGCGCGAGCGCATCACCAAGGTGGCCCGAAGCCAGGCCCCGGTGCACCTGCACGGCGAGCCCGGTTCCGGCAAGGAACTGGTGGCCCGGCTGATCCACGCCCAGGGCCCACGCAAGGACGGCCCCTTTGTTTCCGTCGACTGCGGTGCCGTCGCCCCGGACCGGCTGGAGACCGAGCTGTTCGGCCAGGCCGGCGGCGGCGCGGCCGCCGCCACCGACGGCCTGTTCCGCGCGGCCAGCGGCGGCACCCTGTTCCTCGACGCGGTGGCCGACCTGCCCGTGCACGTGCAGGTCAAGCTCCTGCGCGTGCTGCAGGACAAGGCCGTCCGGCCCGTCGGCGGCACCGCCGAGGTGCCCATCGACGTCCGGGTGCTGTCGGCCTGCGCCCGCGACCTTGCGAAGCTCGTGGAGGACGGGCGCTTCCGCGGCGACCTTTACTACCGCATCAACGTGGTCACCGTGCCCGTGCCCGCGCTGCGGGACCGCCCCGAGGACCTTGCCCCGCTGGCCGCGACCCTGCTCGCCCGCCTCGCCGGCAACGAGCCGGCGCCGACGCTATCGGACGAGGCCGTCGCCGCCCTGCGGGCCTACGCCTTCCCCGGCAACGTCCGTGAGCTGGAGACCGTGCTGGAACGCGCGATGGCGCTGGCCGACGGCCCGATGATCCGCACCGCCGACCTCGACCTGCCGAGCGGCACCGCCCGCCCGCCCGCCTCGCCGGCGGACGGCCCCGACAGCCCCGAGGCCGACGCCCCCCTGCCCGCCATCACCGATGCCCTCGCCCGCGCCAAGGCGGCCGGCGCCCTGCCGCAGGTGCTGGAGCAGATCGAGCGGGAGGCCATCGTCAAGGCCCTCGACGCCCATCGCTGGAACCGCACGCGCACGGCCGCGGCCCTGGGCATCACCTTCCGGGCCCTGCGCTACAAGCTCAAGAAGCTGGGCATCGAGTGAGAGAGCCGCCGCCCTGCGTCACTTTCTGACGTGCCGGGGCCCACATCGGGGCGCAGCCAGCAAGGGAAGCCGCGACTTTTGCAACCCGTCACAATGCCGCGGTTCCCTCGCCGCCCGGGTTGCGTCAAGGTACGCCACGTGCCGGGTCCGGCACCGACGGGTGCCACCACACGCTCCCGGACACAAACCACCACCACTCGCTAGGGGTTACCACCATGAAGAACCAGCAGGGCTTCACCCTCATCGAACTGATGATCGTCGTCGCGATCGTCGGCATCCTCGCCGCGGTCGCCGTTCCGCAGTATCAGGACTACATCTCGCGCACTCGCGCGGCAGCAGCCGGCGCTGAACTCGAGAGCTTCAAGCAAGCTGTAGCCCAGTGCATCACGGACCTCCAGACGGCGACGGGCTGCAACGCCGGTACCAACGGCATCCCAGCGGTCGCCGGCTTCATCGCGACCCGGAACGTGACGGCGCTCACGTCGATCACCAACGGCGTGATCACGGCGACCTCGGGGGCCACGGCCAGCAGCGGCGGTGCCAACCTGACGATCATCTGGACGCCGACCGTGAACGCTGCAACGATCAACTGGGCGAACACCGGGACCAGTTGCAACGCCGCACGCGGTTACCGTCCGGGTCAGGGCGGCTGCTAACGTCCGCTGCTCCCCGGCTAGATCACAAGGACGCCCCCGTAACGGGGCGTCCTTTTTTTGTTACTGGACTTGGCCGCAAGGTTGGCGACAACGCCAACTGCGGTATTGTCTACGCTTAGTTTGGACTGCAACAGCATGAACGCCCAGCCCTCCCCCAACCTGGCCGGCATCACGGGTCTCGCCCGGCGCCTCGTCATGGATGGGGCCCTGTCCGAGGCGGACGCCCGGAGGGCGCTCGAGGAAGCCCCTAAGGCCAAGGTGCCTGTGCCGCGCTGGCTGCTCGACAAGCGCTTGGTCTCCACCGGGGCAGTCGCGGCCGCCAACAGCGTCGAGTTCGGCATTCCGCTGCTGGAGATCAACGCCTACGACCTGGCCCGGGCGCCGTTGAAGGCCATCAGCGAAGAGCTGGTCACCAAGCACGGCGTGCTGCCCCTCTTCAAGCGCGGCAGCCGGCTTTTCCTCGCGATCTCCGACCCGACCAACACCCGGGCCATCGAGGAGATCCAGTTCGCGGCCGGCGCCACCGTCGAACCGATCCTGGTCGACGAGGAGCAACTGAAGCGGGCGATCGACCGGGCCTTCACCGCCGTCGATGCGCTGGACGCCGGTGGGGACGACGAGGGCCTCGAAGGCCTCGACGCCGAGGCCGGCGACGAGGACCGCGACACGGCCGGAGGCACCGACGCCAAGGGCGACGACACCCCCGTCGTCAAGTTCGTCAACAAGATGCTGCTGGACGCGATCAAGCGCGGCGCCTCCGACCTGCACTTCGAGCCTTACGAGACCGACTTCCGCGTGCGCTTCCGCATGGACGGCGTGCTGAAGATCGTCTCCCGCGCGCCGGTGAAGCTGGGGCCGCGCATCACGGCCCGCCTGAAGGTGATGTCCGGCCTCGACATCGCCGAGAAGCGCCTGCCGCAGGACGGCCGCATCAAGCTCAACATCAGCAAGACCAAGCAGATGGACTTCCGCGTGTCCACCTGCCCCACCCTGTTCGGCGAGAAGACGGTGCTGCGCATCCTGGACGGCAGCGCCGCCAAGATGGGCATCGACAAGCTGGGCTACGAGGACCAGCAGAAGCAGCTCTACCTCGATGCGCTCGACAAGCCCTACGGCATGATCCTGGTCACGGGCCCCACCGGCTCGGGCAAAACGGTGTCGCTGTACACGGGCCTGAACATCCTCAATACCGAGGAGCGCAACATCAGCACCGCCGAGGACCCGGTCGAGATCCGGGTGCCGGGCATCAACCAGGTGCAGATGAACCCGAAGAAGGGGATGAACTTCGCCGCGGCCCTGCGCAGTTTCCTGCGCCAAGACCCGGACGTGATCATGGTCGGCGAAATCCGCGACCTCGAGACCGCCGAGATCGCCGTCAAGGCCGCGCAGACCGGCCATCTGGTGCTCTCGACGCTGCACACCAATGACGCGCCGCAGACCATCGCCCGCCTGATGAACATGGGCATCGCGCCCTACAACATCACCAGCTCGGTCACGCTGATCATCGCCCAGCGCCTCGCCCGCCGGCTGCACGACTGCAAGCGCAAGGTGCACATCCCGCAGGCCGCGCTGGTGTCCGAAGGCTTCTCGCCCGAGGAATGCGTGGGCGGGCTCGACGTGCACGAACCGGTCGGCTGCGACGAGTGCAACGGCGGCTACAAGGGCCGCGTCGGCATCTACCAGGTGATGCCGATGACCGAGGACATCCAGAAGATCATCCTCGAGGGCGGCAATGCCATGGACATCGGCATCGTCTGCGCGAAGGAAGGCATCGGCGACCTGCGCCGCTCCGCCATCAACAAGGTCAAGGCCGGGCTGATCAGCCTGGCCGAGATGAACCGGGTCACCAAGGACTAAGCCATGGCCGCCGCCGCCAAGACCGCGAAGAAACCCGCCCCGCGCGAGAACCCGCTTGCCGATTTCGTCTGGGTCGCCACCGACAAGCGAGGCAAGACCATCAAGGGCGAGATGGCGGCCAAGTCCGCCAACTTCGTCAAGTCCGAGCTGCGCAAGCAGGGCATGACCCCGGGTACCATCAAGCCCAAGCCCAAGCCGCTGTTCGGCAGCGCCGGCAAGACCGTCGGGCCTGCCGACATCACCTTCTTCAGCCGGCAGATGGCCACGATGATGGCCTCCGGCGTGCCAATGGTGCAGAGCCTCGAGATCCTCGCCAATGGACAGAAGAACCCGAAGTTCGCCCAGCTGCTGAAGAGCTTGCGCGACGACGTGGCCGGCGGCTCGGCCTTCAGCGAAGCGTTGAAGGCCCACCCGATGCAGTTCAACGAGCTGTACCGCAACCTGGTCAAGGCCGGCGAAGGCGCCGGCGTGCTGGACACCGTGCTGGACACCCTCGCAACCTACCTCGAACGCATCGAGGCCCTGAAGGGCAAGATCAAGAAAGCGCTGTTTTACCCAGCCAGCGTGCTGGCCGTCGGCCTGATCGTCAGTCTGATTTTGTTGATGTACGTGATCCCGCAGTTCAAGAGCACGTTCGCCAGCTTCGGCGCCGACCTCCCAGCCTTCACGCTGATGTACGTGAGCGCATCGGACTTCATGCTGGGCAACTGGTGGTGGATGCTCATGGTCGCTGGCGGCGCCGGTTTTGCGTTCCTTCTGACCTACAGACGCTCGATGAATGTGCAACGTACGGTCGATCGTCTGATGCTGAAGGTGCCGGTGGTCGGCCAGATCCTGCACCAGTCGGCGATCTCCCGCTTCGCCCGCACGCTGGCCCTGACCTTCAAGGCCGGTGTGCCGCTGGTCGAGGCGCTCGACACCGTGGCCGGCGCCACAGGCAGCATCATTTACGACGAGGCGGTGGCCAAGGTCCGCGACGAAGTCGCCGTGGGCTACGCGCTGAACCTGGCCATGAAGCAGGCCAGCCTCTTCCCGCCCATGGTCGTGCAGATGGTCGGTATCGGCGAGGAATCCGGCGCGCTGGACTCCATGCTGTTCAAGGTCGCGGAGTACTACGAGCAGGAAGTGAACAATGCTGTTGACACCCTGACCAGCCTGATGGAGCCCTTCATCATCTCTGTGCTGGGAGTTATCGTCGGCGGCATGGTCATCGCCATGTACCTGCCGATCTTCAAGCTCGGCCAGGCGATCTGACCGGTGCTGGACGCGCTTCTTGCCGACCGCGCGACGGCCGCAGCCGTCGCCGGGCTCTTCGGCCTGCTGGTCGGCAGCTTCCTCAACGTCGTCATCCTGCGACTGCCCCCGCGCCTGTTCTGGGCCTGGAAGCGCGATGCGCGGGACCTCTTGGAACTGCCGGAGGACGCGGCCCCGGCCCCGCCGGGGCTGGTCGTGGAACGTTCGGCCTGCCCGCACTGCGGGCACCGGCTGGCGTGGTACGAGAACATCCCGCTGGTCAGCTGGTTGGCCTTGCGTGGTCGCTGCCGCGCCTGCAAGGCACCGATCTCGGTGCAGTACCCGATCGTGGAGGCGCTCACCGGCTTCGCGTTCGCCGCCTGCGTGTGGCGCTTCGGCACGGGGCTGGAAGCCGCCGGCGCTCTGGTGTTCACCGGGATGCTGGTCGCGCTGGCGGGCATCGACTGGCGGACGAAGTACCTGCCGGACGACCTGACCTACCCGCTGCTGTGGCTGGGCATCGCGGCCAGCGTCACCACGCTCTACGTGCCGCCGCACTCGGCCATCCTCGGGGCGCTGGCGGGCTACCTCAGCCTGTGGACGGTCTACCACGGCTTCCGCCTGCTGACCGGCAAGGAAGGCATGGGCTACGGCGACTTCAAGCTGTTGGCGGCGCTGGGCGCGTGGTGCGGCGCCTCGGCCATCCTGCCGATCGTGCTGATGTCCTCGCTGGTGGGAGCCGTCATCGGCGGCACGGCACTGGCGATCCAAGGGCGCGACCGCGCCACGCCGATCCCCTTCGGCCCCTTCCTGGCGATCGCCGGGTGGATCTGGTTCATGGCCGGCCCGCAGATCATGGCCGGCTACTGGGCCCTGATGCTGCCGGCGGGCGCCGCCCCCTGACCGGTCCGGGCACGACGCCGTCCTGTCCATGGTGGCCGCCGACACCCTTTCGCCCCGGCCGGTCTACGGCCTGACCGGCGGCATCGCCTCGGGCAAGTCGACCGCCGCGCGGGCCTTCGAGGCCCTGCACCCGGGCTGCGTCGTCGATGCCGACCTCGCGGCCCGGGCCGTCGTCGCCCCGGGCAGCGGGGGCCTCGCGGAAGTGGCCGACGCCTTCGGTCCGGCCGTCGTCGGCGCCGACGGCCAGCTCGACCGGGCGGCCCTGCGCCAGCGGGTCTTCGGCGACGAGGCCGCCCGGCGTCGCCTCGAAACGTTCCTGCACCCGCGCATCCGCGACTGGATGCTGCAGGCCGCGGCGCGCGCGACCACCCCTTACGTGGTCATGGACATCCCGCTGCTCGCCGAGGGCGGCGGCCGGCGCACCTGGCCGATGCTCGACCGCATCGTCGTCGTCGACGTGCCGGCCGCGGTGCAGCGCGCGCGATTGCAGGCCCGCGACGGCATCGACGACGCGCTGGCCGAGCGGATGATCGGCGCGCAGGCGCCGCGCCCGGCCCGTCTCGCCATGGCGGACGACGTGCTGGTGAACCTCGGGACCCCCGGGGACCTCGCCGCCGCGGTCGCGCGGCTCGACGCCCGCTTGTTGCGTGATGCGCAACAGTCTACGATGCATGGATGATCAAGTCGTTCAGGCACAAGGGATTGCGCCGGTTCTTCGAGACGGGCTCGACCGCCGGAATCCGCGCAAGCCACGCCTCCCGGCTTCGCATGCAACTCGCGGCGCTGGACACCGCTCGTTGCCTCGAGGACCTTGACCTCCCCGGCTTCCGTCTCCACCCCTTGAAGGGGGATCGGAAGAAACAGTGGTCGATCATGGTCAACGGCAACTGGCGATTGACCTTCGAGTTCGCCGACGGCGACGTCCACGTTCTCGACGACGAGGATGACCACTGATGGCCATGTTCAACCCGCCGCATCCCGGCGAATTCATTACCGCCACGTTCCTTGAGCCACTCGGCATGAGCGGGCGGGATCTCGCGGCCTTGCTGGACGTTTCCCCATCCACGCTCAGCCGGGTCCTGAAGGGCAGCAGCCGCGTATCGCCGGAGATGGCGCTCAGGCTGTCCAAGGCCCTCGGACGAAGTGCGGAAAGCTGGCTCGCCATGCAGGACGCGCACGATCTGTGGATCGCACGCGACACGGTGGACCTTCGCGCCGTAAAGCCTTACACCGGCAACGCGGCCTGAAGGCGCTGCTCAGCCGAAGGCCCGGATGCCTGCGACGCCCTGCGCCCCGTGGGCACGGGCGATCATGAGGTCCGCCGGCCCCACGCCCCCGAGGGCGTAGACCGGCAGGGCCGGGGCGGTGGCCCGGATCGCTTCGAAGCGGGCCCAGCCGAGGCCGGGCTGGCCCGGATGGGTCGGCGTCGGCAGGACGGGCGACAGGAGGGCGGCATCGAGGCCGAGCGCGGCGGCGCGGGCGAGATCGGCCGCGTCGTGGGCCGCCGCCGTGCACGGGCGCCCCGCGGCGCGGACACGCTCGAACGCCGCGGGCGGCGCGGCGAGCTGCGCCGAACGGAGATGCAGGCCGAGGCCGAGCGACGCCGCAAGCCCGGCATCGCCGTGGATGAGCAGGGTCGCCCCGCGGGCGGCGCAACGCGGCGCCAAGGCCTCGGCGAGACGCCAGCGCTGCGCGGACTGAGCGTCGTCGAGGCGGAGATGGACCCGCTTCACGCCGGCGCCGAGGACCGACTCGGCCCGGACGAGCCACGTGGCTTCGGCCTCGAGGCCGGCTTCGGCGGCCAGCGGCGGGGTGATCCAAGCCAGCGCGGGGGCGGCCAAGGCGGCGACCACGGGGCGGTCGGCCGGGGGCATGGGCCAACGGATCGGGTCGAGCAGGTCGACGGCGTCCACCCAGGCCAGCGCGTCATGCTCGCGGGGGATCGGCGTCGACGGCGTGGCGGTCGCTCGCCACGCCTCGAGGCGAAGCGCGATGCCGCCCCCCCCGGCCACGGGGACGCGGATCAGCGGCTGGCCGGCGACCAGATCGAGGTCGAGTTCCTCGCGGAGTTCGCGCCGCAGGGCGTCGAACCGGGACTCGCCCGGCTCGACCTTGCCCCCCGGGAACTCCCACAGCCCCGCGTGGGCCTTGCCGGCGGGGCGGCGGGCAACGAGGACCCGGCCGCGACCGTCCTCTAGGACGGCGGCGACCACGTGAAGCGCGCCGTCGGCGGCGGGCGGCGGGAACGCCACGCGCGCGGGCCGGATCGCGCCGGAGCCGGCCTCAGCCGGCCTGGCCGTGGCAGTGCTTGTACTTCTTGCCCGAGCCGCAGGGGCAGGGCTCGTTGCGACCGATGCCGGCGCCGAAGGCCGCCGGGGCGACGCCAGCAGCGACCGTGGCGGCGGCACGGGCACCGGTCACGTCGGCCGCTTCCTCGTCGGCGCCGTAGCCACCCGTCTCCGGGTGCTGGAACTGCATGCGCT
>JAJTHD010000285.1 GCA_021297925.1 Lysobacteraceae bacterium | reverse complement strand
GAGCGCCGAGCAGGCCGCGCACTACACCCGTGATGGCGGCCACGCCACGGCGCCCGGTCGCGAGTGGCAGGTCCGTGCCACGTCGATCGAGGTGCGCCAGTGACGTCGCCCCGGGCGACTTTCGGACGCCGCCGCTTCCTCGCCCTCTCCGCGGCCGGCGCGGGTGCCGCCGCCGTCGGCCTGTCGCCTTTCGGCCGCCTGCTGGCGCAGGCGGGCTTGCCCTCTGGTCGCGTTGCCGGCTTCGGCCCCTTGGCACCAGTCGCCGATGCGACCACCGGGCTGCCCTTGCTGATGCTGCCCGCCGGGTTCACCTACCGCACGTTCGGTTGGTCCACCACGCCGATGGACGATGGGCGGCCGACCCCCACCCACCATGACGGCATGGGCATCGTCCACGCGGACGGCTCGCGCCTCACCCTCGTGCGCAACCACGAGTGCGATGGCGAACGGGGCACGTTCGGCGACGCCGCGATGACCTACGACCCCGACGTCGATGGCGGGACCACGACGATGGTGTTCGATGTCGACAAGGGTGACTTGATCGAGTCGCGGGCTTCGCTGTCGGGCACCCTGAGGAACTGCGCGGGCGGCGTCACGCCGTGGCGGAGCTGGCTCAGCTGCGAGGAGGAGGTGCTCGATCCCGGCCGGGCGGTGTTCGACGAGCGCGTGGTCGACCTGAAGCATCCGCATGGCTTCGTCTTCGAGGTGCCCTTCGACGGCCCGTCGCGCGCCGAGCCGCTGGTGGCGATTACTTCACGTCCACCAGCGGCGGCGATGCCGGCTGCGGGCAGGTCTGGGCGTACGACGCGAAGGCGTCGGAACTCCGGCTGGTCTACGAGTCCCCGGCCCAGCAGACGCTGTACTACCCCGACAACCTCGCGATGTCGCCGCGCGGTGGACTCGTCCTCTGCCAGGACAGCTACCGCAAGGAGGCGCAGTCCCTGTTCGGCCTCACGCCCGATGGCGGGATCTTCGAGTTCGCCCGCAACAACGGCATCTACGAGGATTTCCACGGCCTGGACGGGGACTACACCAACAGCGAGTTCGCCGGCGCCTGTTTCTCCCCGGACGGCCGCTGGCTGTTCGTGAACGTCTACAACCCCGGCTTCACCGTCGCCATCACCGGCCCCTGGAAGGAAGGACTGCTCTGATGCTCACTGGCCTCTACGCGGCGCTCTGCGCCCTGCTGATCTTCGCCCTGTCCCTGCGGATCGCCCTGCTGCGCAGGAAGCTGCGGATCGGGATCGGTGACGGCGGCGACGCCGGGCTGGCCCGCGCCATCCGCGCGCAGGCGAACGCCATCGAGTACGTGCCCCTTCTGCTGGTGATGCTGCTGATCGCCGAGAACAACGGCGCAAGCATCGCCATGATGCATGCCTGCGGCGCCGGACTGCTGTTGGCCCGCGTGCTCCATGCGCTGGGCCTGTCCGGCTCGGCGGGGGTCAGCTTCGGCCGGTTCTGGGGCATCCTGCTGACTTGGGCCCTGCTGCTGGTGCTCGCTGGCCAGCTGATCTGGGGTTTCGTGGCCGCCGCGCAGGCGGGCTGAGGGAGCGGGGGCTGGCGGCCTCGGGTCTGCCCCACGCCGCCTTCATGGGCGCGCTGCTAAGGCGCCGAGGATCCCGCGCAGGTCCGAGAGGTACTTCTCCAGTGACCCCGTGTTCACGGCGACCACGCGCTCGCCGCGCTTGAGCAGCCCACGATCGAGCAGTTGAGGCAGGGCCGCGAGGCAGGCGGCGCCTTCCGGACTGATCCAGTGCTGGCGCTCGCGCCAGACGCGCTGCAGCTCCGCCGCGGTGTCGGCCTCCGACACGGCGATGGCCGCGCCACCGCTGGCGCGGATGATCTGCAGCACGCGGAAGTGGCCGACGCCGCCCGGCACGTTCAAGCCCGTCGAGATCGTCTTGCCCGCCGGCAAGGCCGTGGTGTCCTCGGCGCCGGCCTCGAAGGCGCGCACGAGCGGCGTCGTGGCCTCGCTCTGCACGCAGTACATCCGCGGTCGGCGCGAATCGATCAAGCCGAGGGCTTCGAGTTCGTCCCAGGCCTTCCACATGCCGAGCACGCCGGTGCCGCCGCCGGTGGGATAGATGACCGCATCGGGCAGCGACCAGCGCGTGCCGCCGTCCTTCGGTTCCGCCATCTCGAGGCCCAGCGTCTTCTTGCCTTCGATGCGCCAGCCCGGTTCCTGGAACGTGGCGACCGAGAACCAGCCCTGCGGGATGTAGTGCTCCTTCAGGAACGCGCCGGCTTCGCGGATGGTCGGGCCGACCAGCTCGAGCGTGACGCGGCCCGGGTGCTTCTTCGCCGCCACCGCGACGCTGCCCATGATCGGCAGCGGCGTGTCCTCGGGCATGGCCACGACGACGTCGAGCCCGCCGGCCAGCGCGTATCGCACCAGCGCATCGCCGGCGTTGCCCTGCGTCGGCACCGCGAGCTTCTTGAGGCCCAGTCGCCGCGCCTGCGCGACCGCCATCGCCATGCCGCGGTCCTTGAAGCTGCGCGTGGGGTTGCCGCCGAAGCCGGGCCAGTGCTGGCCTTCGTCCTTCAACCAGAGCGAAACCCCCGCCGCCTTCGCCACGGCATGGTCGCGGTAGTCGAGTTCGGGCGTGTGGCCTTCGCCCAAGGGCACGATGTGTGCAGCGTCGTCCGGGTCCGTGATGTCGAGCGCGAGCAGGCCGCCGAAGCGCCACAGGTCCTTGCGCGCCGGGTCGTACCACGCCGCGCCCGGCTTTTCGCGAGCGAGGCGTTCGAGGTCGAGCACCATCTCGACCGGGCGGCCGTCGACCGGGTCGAGGTTCATCGGAACCTCGTGGGGGTACTCGACGCCGGAAGCGATGCCGCGCAGGCAGCGGACGTAGGACATCACCGCCCCCACGGCGCGCGGAGCACGTCGGCCAGCGCCTCGCCGTCGACCGCCATCGCGTCCGCCTGCGCCGGTTGCGCGAGCAGTGCCGCGAAGGCGGCGGGCACCGTCGGCGCGCTCGACAGCAATGGCCCGACCACGTCGAGGAACTTGCTGGCGTGCGCGGTGGCGGCCACGGCCCACTCGCGGGTGTCGCCGGCCGCGCGCAGGTCCTCCAGCACGGCGAGGCCACAGGCGGTGTGCGGGCAGGGCGCGACGCCGTGGCGGGCCTCGGCGGCCGCGACCGTGGCGCGGATGCGTGCGTCGTCGATGCGTTGCACGCGGATCATCGCGCGCGCCGCGGCCTCGTCGCCGCCCGCCAGCCAGAACAGGCGCTCGACGTTGCTCGGCGCACCGACGTCCATTGCGTTCGCCAGCGTGGTGATGGCGTCGCGGCCACGGTAGGGTGCGCCGTCGAAGAACTCCGAGAGCGTCGGGTTCGCGTTGGTCGCGAGCACGACCTCGCCGATCGGCAGGCCCATGGCGCGCGCGATCAGCGCGGCCACGGCGTTGCCGAGATTGCCGCTGGGCACGATGAAGCCGAGCGGCCGGCCGTGGCGGCGCCGGAAGCGCAGCGCTTGCATCGCGTAGTAGCCCATCTGCGGCAGCAGGCGGCCGAGGCTGATCGAGTTCGCGGTCAGCAGCGGCACCTCGGCGCGCAGCGCGGCGTCCCCCAAGGCCTGCTTCGCGAGACGCTGGCAGTCGTCGAAGCTGCCGGCCACGCGCAGGGCGCGCACGTTGCCGCCGAAGGCCCCCAGCGAATGCGCCTGCGCGGGCGAGACCTTGCCGTCGGGGTAGAGGATCAGCACGCGGAAGCCTTCGCGACCATGGAAGGCCGCGCCGACCGCGGCGCCGGTGTCGCCCGAGGTCGCGACCAGTACCGTCTGCACCGGCGTGTCCGGCGTGCGCAGTGCCGACAGCGAAGCGGCGAGGAAGCGCGCCGCGAGGTCCTTGAACGCGGCCGTGGGGCCGTGGAACAGCTCCAGCAGGTGGTCGCCCGAGCCGCGCAGCGGCACCAGCGGGATCTCGAAGTTCGCGGCTTCGGCGCAGAGCGCGTCGAGCCGCTGGGCCAGCGGATCGTTGCCGAGCAGCGGCCGAAGCAGCGCGGCCAGCGTGCCGGCGAGCTGCGTGTCGGGGATCGCCTCGACATCGCGGGCATCGAGGCGCGGCAGCCGTTCCGGCACGTACAGGCCGCCGTCCGGCGCGAGCCCGGCGCCCAGCGCGGCACCGAAGGGCAGGGCGGGGGCTTGGCCGCGGGTGGAGACGTAGCGGGCCACCTGGCCCGGGGCGAACGTGGCGTTCATCGGTCGGCCTCCCCGTCGTCGTCGCGCGCGATGACCGCGGCGGCGGGCCCGGCCACCGGCGTGGCCAAGGCCGTCGCGGCGATGCCCTGCGCGGCGAACGCGTCCTGCATGGCCTTGGCGCCGCGCTCGGCGGCGGCGCGGCCGTCGAACCAGCCGAACAGCGTCGGTCCGGCGCCGGAAATGCCGGCGCCCAGCGCGCCCGCGTCGAGGGCGGCGTCGCGGACCGCGACGAAGCCGGGGATCAGCCCGGCCCGGCGCGGTTCGACCAGCGCATCGCGCAGGCCGTCGCGCAGCAGCGCCCGGTCGCCGCGCTGGAGGCCGAGCAGCAGCGCGGCAAGGTGGTGCGTCTGCGACACGACGTCGGCTAGCGCGTACGGTGCTTTCAGCACTTCGCGGGCGACTCGCGTTTCCAGCACCTGGTCGGGGGTGACGAGCGCGGCGTGCAGCCAGTCGGGCGCGGTGATCGCCACCGGTCGGTCGAAGGCCGCGACGAGGCCGCCGAGCAGCGAGGGCGCGACGTTGTCGCCGTGGCGCGCGCCGCTGGCGACCGCTTCGCCATCAAGCGCGCAGTCGAGCAGCACGGCCATCGGTTGGGGCGTGTCGAGCAGGGCGTTCACCGCGACGACGGCGGCCACCGCCGACGCCGCCGACCCGCCGATCCCGGAGCCCAGCGGGATGCCCTTGTGCAGTTCGAGGTCGACGCCGAATCCCGCGCCGGCGCGCTCGAGCAGGGCCATCGCGGCGCGGCCGGCGGTGTTGCGCGCGGCGTCTTCGGGCAGGGGCAGCGGCAGGCCGCGCAAGGCCGTGATCCGCACGCCGGGCGATTCGCGGCGCCGGGCAGTCACTTCGTCGCGCGGGCCGTCGATGGCGTGGCCGAGGAGGTCGAAGCCCGACCCGAGGTTGGAGGAGCTGGCGGGCGCGAAGGCGCGCGCCCAAGCGTGCGGAGCGCGACTCACAGCTTGGCCCCCAGGTGCGCAGCGATGGCAAGCAGGTCGCCGAACACGCCGGCCGCAGTGACGTCGGGCCCCGCGCCGGGGCCTTTCACCACCAATGGGCGTGTGTGGTAGCGCGCGGTGTGGAAGGCGAACAGGTTGTCGGTGCCCTGCGCGCTGGCCGCCGGGTGCGAGGCGTCCACCGCTCGAAGGGCGACGCTGGCGGTGCCGCTGGCGTCGACCTCGGCGAGGTAGCGCAGGACCTTGCCTTCCGCGCGCGCCGCCGCGAGGCGCTCGGCCATCGGCGCGTCGAACTCGCCCAAGCGCTGCAGGAACTCCGCCAGCGGCACATCGCGCAAGGCCACCGGCACGAGGTTCTCGACGTCGACCTGGTCGAGGGACAGCGGCCAGCCGGCTTCGCGGGCGAGGATCACGGCCTTGCGGGCGACGTCGGTGCCGCTGAGGTCGTCGCGCGGATCGGGCTCGGTGTAGCCCGCCGCGCGGGCTTCGGCCAGCAGTTCGGAGAAAGGACGCGAGCCGTCGTAGTGGTTGAAGAGCCAGGCGAGGGTGCCGGAGAACAGCCCCGCGATGCTGCGCGGCTGGTCGCCGGTGTCGATCAGGTTGCGCAGCGTCATCACCACCGGCAGGCCTGCGCCCACCGTCGCCTCGTAGCGGAATCGCGCCCCGGACTTCGCGCCGGCGCGGTGCAGCGCGGCCAAGCGTGCCGCGTCGCCGCTTCCGGCGTGCTTGCTGGGCGTCACCACGTGGATGCCCTGGGCCAGCCAGCCCTCGTAGCGTTCCGCCATGTCGGCGCGGCCCGAGCAGTCGATGATCACCGCATGCGGGATGTGCTCGCTCTTGACGTGGCGGGCGAAGGCGTCGAGGTCGAGGGGTTCGCCGCGCGAGAAGTCCAGCGACGCCAGCGAGGTATCGGAGCGCAGCATGGTCTTCGAATTCGCAACCGCGCGGATGCGCAGGTCGAGCTGGCGTTCGCGCTTGAGCCTCGGCCGCGCTTCCAGGATCTGGCGGAGCAGGGCGCCGCCGACGTTGCCCGGCCCGATCAGCCCGATCGACATGGTCTGCGCGCTGAGCCAGAACGCCGTGTGCGCCACGCGCAAGGCCCGCTCTGCATCGGCTTCGCGGACGGCCAGCGACACGTTGCGTTCGCTGGAGCCCTGGGCGATGGCCCGCAGGCTGATGCCGGCCCGCGCGATCGCTCCCGAAAGCCGGGCCACGATGCCCGGGGTACCGATCATCCCGTCGCCCACCGCGGCAAGCACTGCGAGGTCCGGATCCATCGCGACGCCCTGGACGTCACCGGCCGCGATCTCGTCGGCGAACTCCGCCCGCGCCGCGGCGAGTCCGGCCTCCGCCTGGTCGCGCCGGACGAGGGCGCAGATCGAATGCTCGCTGGAGGCCTGCGTGATCATCACCACCGACACCCCGGCGCGGTGCAAGGCCGCGAAGAAGCGCTCCGCGCTGCCCGGCACGCCCATCAGGCCGCTGCCCTGGAGTTCCAAGGCCACGAGGCCGCGCACGAGCGACAGGCCCTTGACCGGTTGCGCGGAGGAGGCCGGCGTCGCGACGACGCGGGTGCCCGGCTTCTCCGGCTGCCGCACGTCCCGCACGTGCAGCTCAATGCCCGCGGCCATCGCCGGGGCCAGCGACTGCGGATGGAGCGCCTTGGTGCCGAAGTAGGCCAGCTCCATCGCTTCTGCATAGCTCACCTCCGGCAGCACGACGGCTTCTGGCTCGAGCCGCGGGTCGGCGGACATCAGGCCTTCGACTTCCTTCCAGATCGTCAGCGTCCGCGCCTCGGCCAGCGCCGCGAACAGGGCCGCCGAGTAGTCGCTGCCGTTGCGGCCGAGGGTGGTGGTCGTGCCGTCCGGCAGGCGTGCGAGGAAGCCGGTCGCGACGACGTGCGCCTGGGGATTCGCCAGCCGCCAGCGGGCGAGCCGCTCGCGGGTCGCCGCCTCGTCGAGTCGTGCGCCGAGGTCGGTCTGGCGGACGACCAGCACGTCGCGTGCGTCCAGCCAGGCCCACTCCGGACCGAGCGCCGCGGCCAGAAGCCGGCTCGACCACACCTCGCCGGCGCCGCTGATCCGGGCCGCCTGTCCGGCGTCGGGACGTCCGGCCCTCAGGTGGGCGAGATCGGCTTCCAGCTCCGCGATGTCGCCGTCGAGCAGCGTCGCCGGCAGGCCGAGCGGCGCGAGCAAGCTGCGGTGGGCCGCGACGAGGAACGCGACGTCGGCATGGTCGCGGCCGTGACGTGCGGCCTCGAGGGCGGCGACGAGCCGGTCGGTGCAACCGTAGGTCGCGGAGACGACCGCCCACTGCGGTCGGGGCAGCCCGGCCTTGAGGAACTGGGCCGCACGACGGAATCCAGCGGCGTCGGCCAGCGCCGCACCCCCGAACTTGTGGGCGTCGGGCGCAAGGCCGGACGACCGGCGGGCGTCGGCGGGAGCATCGGGGAGGGTGGCGGCATCCAAGGGGCGACTCCTTCGGGGGAGGCCGGTCGTTGGATGGGGAACCCCGCGTCCGTGACCGGCGCGGGGTGGTGGATCAGTTTGGCCACCCCGGCCCTTGGGAGGTGCCGGTCGTGGTGGTGACACCCGCGACCGGCACGCGAATACCGATAACGCCGCCGGGGGCGGTCGTCGTGACGGTGAGCGTGAGCAGGTCGTGGCGCATGCCCCCACTTGAACCTGCCACCGTTGCCTTTGTCAAGGCGGCGTCAAGCCGTTTCGTCTGAAACGACGCGATTCCGGCCGCCCTGCTTGGCGCGATACAACGCCGCATCGGCGCGGGCCAGCACGCCAGCGAAATCCGGATCCGTCTCGCGCATCCGCGCCACGCCGATCGAGATGGTGACGCGCAGGCCAAGCGCGCCGTCGTCGAGGTCCAACGATTCGACACCAG
>JAJTHD010000015.1 GCA_021297925.1 Lysobacteraceae bacterium | reverse complement strand
CGGCCGTCGCACCGTCCAGCGCATCGAGGACCACGACGAAGTCGCGACGCTGGCCCGCGCGCTGCACCGTCAGGGTGGCGCGGCTGCCCGGCGGGAGCACGCCCACCTGCGGCGGCAGGTCCGACGCGTTGAGCACTTCGCGGCCATTGAACGCGACGATGACGTCGCCCGGCCGGACGCCGGCCTTGTCGGCGGCGCTGCCGGTATTGACGCTGTTGACGAAGGCACCGACCGGGCGCGGCAGCTTGAGCTCCTGGGCGAGGTCGCGCGTGACCTGGCCGATCTGCACGCCAAGCACGCCGCGACGGACTTCGCCACTCTCACGCAGCTGGCGGGCGGTGTTCATCGCCACGTCGATCGGGATGGCGAAGCTCACGCCGATGAACCCGCCGGTGTTGCTGTAGATCTGCGAATTGACGCCCACGACTTCGCCGCGCGTGTTCAGCAGCGGACCGCCCGAGTTGCCGCGGTTGATCGCAACGTCGGTCTGGATGAAGGGCACGTACTGTTGGCCGGGGTCGAGGCTCCGGCGATTCACGCCGGACACGACGCCGGCGGTCACGGAGTAATCGAAGCCGAAGGGCGAGCCGATGGCCACGACCCACTGGCCGGGCTTCAGGCCGCGCGCGTCGCCGATGCGCACCGGCGAAAGGCCGCTCGCCTCCACCTTGAGGACGGCGATGTCCGACAGCGCATCGGAGCCGATGACCTTGGCCTCCAGCTCACGGCGGTCATTGAACCGGACGATCACCTTGTCGGCGCCGTCGATCACATGGTGGTTGGTGATGATGTAGCCGTCCGCACTCGTGACGAAGCCCGTGCCCGTCGAGACGCCACCACGCGGCGCCGGCTGCGGCATGCCCGGGCCGATGAAGCGGCGGAAGATTTCCGGCAGTTCCTCCATGCGCGGATCCGCCTTGGCGTCGGCGTCCCGACGGGGGCCTTCGCTGCTGGCCTCGATGTTGACCACCGACGGCGTCACCTGGTCGACGAGCGCGGTGAAGTCGGGGAGTTGCACCAGCGGCGCGCGCGGCGCGGCGCTGGGCGGCGCTATGTCCGGTGCCTGCGCGACGACCACGCCCGCGAAGAGCGTGGCCGTGGCGAGCAAGATCAACGGGCTGCGGGTCGATCGCATGGAATCCTCAACGGGTATCGGGAACAGAAAGGAACGGAGAACGCGGGGCGGTCAACGCCCGGGCGGTGGCGACCGGTAATCGACGACGTACGGGTCGTGGCCGGCGCCCCGCGGCCAAGGACGAGCCGGGACATCGACGGCCGGCAAGGGCGCGAGCTGCTCGGGCGTCGGCTGCGGGGCCCGCATCAGTTCGGGGACGACATGGGCCACGGACTCCGCCGGGGAGGCCGCCCAGGGCGGCACGACGACCGGCGTCGGCACCGGGGCCGGCCGGATCGCTCGCACGGGGAGCCGGACGTCCGCCCGGGCCGCGGTCGCGGCCGCCGTCGAGGGCTCGTCCGGGCGGAGGACGCCCACGAGCCCGCCGACGGCGACGACGAGGACCGCTGCCGCGGCCCAGCGCGGGGCGCGGACGACCACCGGCCGGGACTCGGCGGCCTCGCGGTCCAGCGCCGACGCCACGCGCGCTGCCAGATCCGAAGGCGGCCGCGCCACGGCGCGTCGACGGAGGACATCGCCCGCCAGCTGCCAGCGCGAAACCTCGTCGCGCAACGACGCGTCGGACAGCACGCGCCGGGCGACGAAACGGGCCGCCTCCGGCGCCAGCGCACCATCGTGCCAGGCGCTCATCTGTTCGCGGAAATCGTCGGTCGCGGGGGGCATCGTCATGGCTGCACCAGATCGCGGAGTTGCTGGTCGATGGCCTCGCGGGCGCGGAAAATGCGCGAGCGCACGGTGCCGATGGGGCAGCCCATGCGGGCCGCGATGTCGTCGTAGCTGAGCCCCTCGACCTCGCGCAGGGTCAGGGCCTCGCGGAGCTCCGGCGCGAGGGCGTCCACGGCGGCGAGGACGGTGCGTTCCATCTCGCCGCGCAGCGCCTCCTGCTCGGGGGTATCGCCGTCATGCAGGCGCTCGGCCTCGCGCACGGCGCCGGACTCCCCGTCGTCGATGTCCTCCGTGGCCGGGCGGCGGCCAAGGCTGGCGAGATGGTTCTTCGCGGTGTTCACGGCGATCCTGTAGAGCCAGGTGTAGAACTGGGCGTCGCCGCGGAACTGCGGCAGGGCGCGCCAGGCGCGGACGAAGGCCTCCTGCACCACGTCCTCGGCCTCGGCCTCGTCGCGGATATAGCGACGCACCAGGGCCGCGATGCGGTACTGGTACTTGCGGACGAGCAGGTCGTAGGCATTGCGATCACCGGACTGGACGCGTCGGACGAGATCGAGGTCGTTGAGGTCTTCGCCCATTCCGGGCCTGCTCCTGCTGCGCTTGGGGCGCCGGACGGCCGCGGGGGACGCGACACAGACCGCCGCCCGGCGGAAAAGTTCCGCGGGGTGCCGGCCGAGGACGGGCGGCACGATTTGACCCGGGGAAAGTACAGCCCGGATGATACGGGCCCAATACCCTACCCACCCGTACGGTCAGCCCATGTTCGAAGGACTCCGGCTCCAGCACTGGCGCCCCCAGCATCGCGGCGACGGCATCGTCGTACTCACGCTCGACCGCGCCGACCAGAACGTCAACGCCCTCTCGCGCGGCGTGCTCGACGAGCTTGCCTCGCTGGTGGAACGCCTCGCCATCGAGAAGCCGAAGGGCGTGGTCTTCATCTCCGGCAAGAAGGCCGGCTTCATCCCGGGCGCCGACATCAAGGGCTTCGAGGCGATCCACGCCCGCGGCGAGACCTTCGACTGGATCCGCTCCGGCCAGCTGCTGTTCGACCGCATCAGCAAGCTGCCCTTCCCCACCGTGGCGGCCATCCACGGCCACTGCATGGGCGGCGGCACGGAGCTCTCGCTGGCCTGCCGCTACCGCGTGGCCAGCAGCGCCGACAACACCCGCATCGGCCTGCCGGAAGTGAAGCTGGGCATCTACCCGGGCTGGGGTGGCAGCGTGCGCGCGCCGAAGCTGCTCGGCGCCCCGGCCGCCTTCGACCTGATGCTGACCGGCCGCGGCCTGCGCGCCTCGCAGGCCCGCACCATCGGCCTCGTCGACAAGGTCGTCGAAGGCCCGCTGCTGGAAGATGCCGCCATCGAGCTGGCGAAGAAAGGCACGTTGCGCCCGCTGAAGCAGCGCCTCACGGCCTGGGCCACCAACACTTGGCCGGCGCGCCAGGTGCTCGCCAACATGATGGTCAAGCAGGTGGTGCGGAAGGCCCGCAAGGAGCACTACCCCGCCCCCTTCGCGATGATCGAAGCCTGGCGCCGCAACGGCGTCGCGAACGTCAGCAAGGCGCTGATGGCCGAAGCCAAGGCCGTCTCGAAGCTCGCCACCGGGCCGACGGCAATGAACCTCGTGCGCGTGTTCCTGCTGATGGAGCGGCTCAAGGGGCTGGGTGGGAAAGACCATGGGATCCAGCACGTGCACGTGGTCGGCGCCGGCGTGATGGGCGGCGACATCGCGGCGTGGGCCGCCTTCCGCGGCTTCACGGTCACGCTGCAGGACCGCGAGATGAAGTTCATCGAGCCGGCCCTGAAGCGCGCCGACGAGTTCTACGCCAAGAAGATCAAGGACGAGGCCAAGCGCGCCGAGACCCGCGCCCGCCTGCAGGCGGATGTCGACGGTGCCGGCGTGGCCAAAGCCGATCTCGTGATCGAGGCCATCTTCGAGAACGCCGAGGCCAAGCACGCGCTGTTCAAGAAGGCCGAGGAAACCCTGAAGCCCGGCGCCATCCTCGCCACCAATACCAGCTCCATCGCGCTGGAAATCCTGCGCGAGGGCCGCACCGACCCCGCGCGCTTCGCCGGCCTGCATTTCTTCAACCCGGTGGCGCTGATGCCGCTGGTGGAGATCGTCCAGCACGATGGCCTCGACGCCGAGACCACGCGTCGCCTCGCCGCGTTCTGCAAGGCCATCGACAAGCTGCCGGTGCCGGTGGCGGGCACGCCGGGCTTCCTCGTCAACCGCATCCTCGCGCCCTACATGCAGGAGGCGATCCTGCTGTTCAAGGAAGGCGTGCCGGGCGCCGTGATCGACAAGGCCGCGCTGAAGTTCGGCATGCCGATGGGCCCCATCGAGTTGGTCGACACCGTGGGCCTGGACGTGGCCGCGAGCGTCGGCAAGATCATGGCGGCCTTCCATGGCCAGCCGCTGCCCGAGGGGCTCGTGGTCGAAGACGGCAAGCGCGGCAAGAAGGACGGCCAGGGCCTCAACGCGTGGAAGGACGGGAAGGCCGTGAAGCCCGAGGTGCCTGCCGGCTACAAGGCGCCGGACGATCTCGAGGACCGCCTGATCCTGCCGCTGGTCAACGAGGCCGTGAGCTGCCTCGCCGACGGCACGGTGGCCGACGCCGACCTGCTGGACGCCGGCGTGATCTTCGGCACCGGCTTTGCCCCCTTCCGCGGCGGCCCCATCAGCCACGCCCGGGCCGAAGGCCCGGCCAAGCTCAAGGCACGACTGGAGGCGCTGGCGGCCAAGCACGGCGAACGCTTCAGGCCCCGCCCAGGCTGGGACGCCCTCTGACCGGACGCGTGAAGGCGGCGCGCAAGCCCGCCCGCTCCGGCGTTGACACCCCGGGACACCGCATCGACCATGCCGAGTCCCTTCGTTTCCGACCCTTCCCGAGCCCCCGACGATGCGCCTGATCCTGACCGCCCTCGCCGCCTCCATCGCCCTCGCCGCCTGCGGAGGCAACGCCGACGCTCCCGCCGCCGACGGCGCCAAGCCCGATGGCGCCGCCAAGCGCCAGGTCAACGTCTACAACTGGTCCGACTACATCGCCCCGGACACCATCGAGCGGTTCACGAAGGAGACCGGCATCGAGGTGGTCTACGACGTCTACGCCGACAACGAGACGCTGGACGCCAAGCTGGTGGCGGGCCAGAGCGGTTACGACGTGATCTTCCCGTCGGCCCCGTTCGCCCAGCAGCACATCGCCAACGGCCTCTACGCGACGCTGGACAGAACGCAGCTGGCGAACATCGGCAACCTCGACCCGTCCTTGGCCGAGGGCGTCGCAGTGGCCGACCCCGAGGGCACCCACCTCGTGCCGTACATGTGGGGCACTACGGCGATTGGGTACAACGTCGCGAAGGTCCGCGAGATCCTCGGCGCGGACACGCCGCTCGACAGCTGGGCGCTGGTCTTCGACCCCGCCATCAGCGGCAAGCTCGCGGCCTGCGGCATCGCCATCCTCGACGACCAGCAGGAGGGCTTCTCGGCCGCCCTGCTCTTCCACGGCCGGGACCCGAACGGCATGGGTAGTGGCGAGATCGAGCTGGTGCAGCAGACCTTTGCGGCGGTCCGCCCGAACATCCGCTACTTCAACTCGAGTCGCTACATCGACGACCTCGCCAACGGCGAGATCTGCGTGGCGATGGGCTACAACGGCGACGTTCTGCAGGCCCGCGCGCGCGCGGAGGAAGCGGGCACCGGCGTGGAGATCGGCTACCTCATTCCCAAGGAAGGCGCCATCCGCTGGTTCGACGCCATGGCCATCCCCGCCGATGCGCCGAACAAGGCCGAGGCCCATGCGTTCATCGACTTCCTGCTGCGACCCGACGTCATCGCCCCGATCAGCGAGTTCGTGAACTACGCCTCGGCGAACGCGGCCGCCAAGCCGCTGGTCGCGGAGGCCCTGCGCAACGACCCGGCGGTCTACCCGCCCGAGGACGTGATCGCCAAGCTGCACGACGCGCGCAAGCTGCCGCTCGAGGAGAACGACGCCCGCCAGCGCGCGTGGACCACGATCAAGAGCGGCAAGTGAGCCCGCGGACGTGAGCGCCCCGGCCCGCCGCCAGGCCCAGGTCGAGCCCTGGCAGGACCCGAACGCGGAGCCGGTCCTCCGCATCGAGGGCGTCACCAAGACGTTCGGCAAGACCTACGCGGTCGACGACGTCTCGCTCGACATCTACCGCGGCGAGTTCTTCTCGCTGCTCGGCGGGTCGGGCTGCGGCAAGTCCACGCTGCTGAGGATCCTCGGCGGCTTCGAAGTGCCCGACCGTGGCCGGATGCTGATCGATGGCGTCGATGTGACGCGCCTGCCGCCCTACGAGCGGCCGGTGAACATGATGTTCCAGAGCTACGCCCTGTTCCCGCACATGACGGTGGAGCAGAACATCGCCTTCGGGCTGAAGCAGGACCGGCTGCCGGCCTCCGAGATCGGCGACCGCGTCGCGGCGATGCTGGACCTGGTGAAGATGGGCCAGCTGGGCAGGCGCAAGCCGGACCAGCTGTCCGGCGGCCAGCGCCAGCGCGTCGCGCTGGCCCGCGCGCTGGCCAAGCAGCCCAAGCTGCTGCTGCTCGACGAGCCGCTCGGCGCGCTCGACAAGAAGCTCCGCGAGCACACGCAGTTCGAGCTGGTGAACATCCAGGAGCGCACCGGCACCACCTTCGTCATGGTCACCCACGACCAGGAGGAAGCGATGACGATGTCGAGCCGCGTCGCGGTCATGGACGCCGGCCGCATCCTGCAGGTCTCCACCCCGTCGAACCTCTACGAATACCCCAGCTCGAAGTTCGTGGCGGAGTTCATCGGCGCGGTGAACATGCTCAAGGGCACCGTCGTCGAGCAGGACGGCGAGCGCGTGCTCGTGCATTGCCACGACTTCGCGTTCGACGCGTGGGCGCGCTACGCCGAGCCGATCCCGGTGGGCACCGACGTCCACGTCGCGGTGCGTCCCGAGAAGATCGACGTCGCGGAAACCGAACCCGACGGCGTCGACAACGTCGTCCGCGGGCGGGTGGTGGAGATCGCCTACCTCGGCGACGTGTCGATCTACCACGTGCAGACCGACGACGGCTTCGTGCTCCGGGTGCAGGAAACGCATGCCGCGCGCAGCGCCGACCCGCACTACAACTGGGGCGACGTGCTTTATCTGATCTGGCACGCGCGCGACGCGATCGTGCTGGCGTCCTGACGATGCAGGCGGGCGGCGCCAACGCGGGCTGGTGGGACCTCTGGTACCAGGTCGTACTTGGCCTGTTCCGCCAGATCGGCGCGCTCGGCCGCGAGCTGCGCGGAAGCCGCGGGCGCTACGTCGTGATCGCCGTCCCCACGCTCTGGCTGCTGGCCTTCTTCCTCGCCCCCCTGCTGGTGGTGCTGAAGATCAGCGTCGCGCAGCGCACCGGCGGCGTGCCGCCCTACTCCGACCTCGTGGCGATCGGCGAACAAGGCCTGATCCAGATCAACGTCAGCCTCGCGGGGTACGCGCGACTCCTGGCGGATCCCCTCTACATCGAGAGCTACTTGTCTTCCCTGCAGTTCGCGAGCGTGTCGACGCTGGCGTGCCTGCTCATCGGCTATCCCATCGCCTACGGCATCGCCCGCGCCTCGCCGGCCACGCGCCTCGTGCTGCTGGTCCTGGTGATCCTCCCCTTCTGGACGAGTTCCCTGCTCCGCACGTACGCGCTTTCCGGCCTGCTCAGGGACAACGGCCTCGTGAACCAGGCGATGCTGGCGCTGGGCCTGGTGGACGCGCCGGTGCGCCTGATCGACACCCCCTTCGCCGTGTACGTCGGGATCACCTACAACTACCTGCCCTTCATGGTGCTGCCGCTGGTCGCCAACCTGATGCGGCTCGACGGCACGCTGCTGCAGGCCGCGGCCGACCTCGGCGCGCGCCCATGGCGGGCGTTCCTTTCGGTGACGCTCCCGCTGTCGGTGCCGGGGATCGTCGCCGGCTCGCTGCTGGTGTTCATCCCGGCCGTGGGCGAGTACGTCATTCCGGCGCTGCTGGGCGGGCCCGGATCGCTGTCGATCGGACAACGCATCTGGGAGGACTTCTTCAGCGGACGGAACTACCCGCTCGCCGCGGCGGTGGCCGTCGCCATGCTCGTGCTGATCGTGGTGCCGATGATCCTGTTCGAGCGTTTCCAGGAGCGCCGGGCCGAGCGTGAGGAGGCCCGGACGTGAGCCAACGGCGCCCCTTCCTGCTCTACACCCTGATGGTGTTCGGCTACGCCTTCCTGTACCTGCCGATCGCCAGCGTGGTCGCGTTCTCGTTCAACGACACCCGCTCGGTAAGCGTCTGGGGCGGGTTCTCCACCGAGTGGTACGCGCGCCTGTTCGCCAATGACGCCGTGCTGTCGGCGGCCAAGCTCTCGCTGCTGATCGCGACGATCTCCTCCACGCTGGCCGTCGTCCTCGGAACGCTCGCCGCCCTCGCCCTGTCCCGCTTCGGCCGCTTCCGGGGGCGCGGCCTCCTGTCGTTGCTGAGTTCCGCGCCGCTGGTCATGCCCGACGTCATGCTCGGCATCAGCGCGCTGTTCCTCTTCATCACCCTCCAGCAGCTGGTCGGCTGGCCCGAAGGCCGCGGCATCGACACCATCGCCATCGCCCACGTGACGCTGTGCGTCTGCTACGTGACCGTGGTGGTCCGTTCGCGGCTGGTGCAGACCGACCACAGCTTGGAAGAAGCCGCCATGGACCTCGGCGCGCGGCCCTGGAAGGTGTTCTTCCTGGTGACGCTGCCGCTGATCTGCCCGGCGCTGGTCGCCGGCTGGCTGCTGGCCTTCACGCTGTCGCTGGACGACGTGGTGATCGCCAGCTTTACCTCGGGGCCGGGGTCGAGCACGCTGCCGGTGCTGGTGCTGTCCATGGTGCGCTTCGGCGTCACGCCGGAGATCAACGCGCTAGCGACGCTGATCATCGTCGCGGTCTGCGTGGGCGTGAGCGTCGCCGGCTGGCTGATGCACCGATCGTCCCGCTCGACTCGCTGAGGCCCACGGGCGGCACTGAGGCCGGTGGGGCCCTCGTTTCGAACACGGTCGACCTCGGTCTGGCAACGTCTCCGACAAGCGTTCGCGAAGTGAATACGTATGCACCTTCACTTCAAGCGATGGATTGGAGTCTAGGCTCTAGCCCGAGCCTGCCTACCGCCGGCTCATCGTGCGCTCGGAACAGGGGCCGGGCACGCACCGTGCCATCGAGGTGCATCCACGGCAGGAGGCCGCCGGCCCATGGTCCTGCGCTCCCCCCAACTGGAGCCCTGCACCATGTCCATCGACTCGACCCGCCGGCTGGCGGGACTGATGCCCCGTGTCTTCACGATCCTTGTGCTCATGCTCGGCGCGGCGTCCAACGCCTCGGCCGACGTCATCCTCCACGCCTTCAACTGGCGCTACGCCGACGTGCAGGCGCGCGCCGACCAGATCCAGGCCGCGGGCTATCGCATCGTCCTGGTCGCGCCCGCCTACAAGAGCGAAGGTGGGGCCTGGTGGGCGCGCTACCAGCCGCAGGACCTGCGCCTGGTCCACAACCCGCTGGGTGACACCACTTCGTTCCGCAACATGGTCCAGGCCCTGCAGGCGCGCGGCATCCGCGTCTATGCCGACGTGGTGATGAACCACATGGCCAACGAGGCGTGGAAGCGCAGCGACCTCAACTACCCCGGCAGCGCGGTGCTGTCGACCTACGCTCGCAACACCACCTACTACAACGGCCTGCGGCTGTTCGGCGACCTCCGGAACAACATGTTCTCGGCGAACGACTTCGGGCCCGCACGCTGCATCACCGACTACAACAACGTCTGGGAAGTCCAGAACTGGCGGCTGTGCGGCGGCAGCGGCGACGCCGGTCTTCCCGACCTTCTCGGCAACAGTTGGGTGGTGTCGCAACAGCAGCAGTACCTCATGGCCCTGAAGAACATGGGCGTCAAGGGCTTCCGCATCGATGCCGCCAAGCACATGCCGGCCAGCTTCATCAATGCGGTGCTCACGCCCACCGTCAAGTCGGGCATGCATGTGTTCGGCGAAGTCATCACCAACGGCGGCGCAGGCACCAGCGAGTACGACCGTTTCCTTGCACCCTATCTCCGCGACACCGACCACGGTGCCTATGACTTCCCGCTGCACAACCAGATGCGTGCCGCGTTTGGCTTCGGCGGCAGCCTCAACCAGCTGGTCGATCCGCTGGCCTTCGGGCAGGCCCTGGAGCCCTCGCGGGCGATCACCTTCACGATCACCCACGACATCCCCAACAACGACGGGTTCCGTTACCTGATCATGGACCCCACCGACGAGACGCTGGCCTACGCCTACATCCTCGGCCGGAACGGTGGCGTGCCCATGCTCTACACGGACAACAACGAGAGCGGCGACAACCGCTGGGTGAATGCCTGGAACCGCAGCGACCTGCGCGCCATGATCCGCTTCCACAACACGGTGCAGGGCAGCGACCAGCAGGTGCTTTCCGCCGGGGATTGCCACCTGATCTTCCGTCGCGGCAACCAGGGCATCGTGGCGATCAACAAGTGCGGCAATTCGGTGGCCGTGCCGGTCAACATGAACAACAGCGTGCTGTGGTGGAACACCGACTACCGCGATGTGCTCGACGCCACCAGCGTGGTCCGCATCAGCAACGGCACCTACACCTTCAACCTGCCGCCGCGCCGTGCGCACATGTGGCTGCGCTGAAGCAGGCCGGGCCGCGCGTCAACCGGCGCGCGGCCCCATCGGCGTGGCGAGGACCGCGGTGGACTGCCATCGGGCGTAGACATAGACCGTAGCCGGCGGCACGTTCCACCACGTGAAACTCGCACGCCGCACGTCCAGCCCGAGCTCGTCGAGGAGATCACGGGGGACCGGGCTGGCGGGGCCGTACGTGAACTGCACGAAACGGCCGTCCGGACGGAGGCAGGCGAAGGAGGCCTCGAGGATCGCGCGCTGGAGGGTCCTCGGCATCGACAGCAGGCCGAGTCCCGAGACGACCGCGTCCACGGACCCGTGCCCGAGGAAGCCGCTCTCCGCCGCGACCTGTTGGACGCCCGCGGCATCCGCAAGATGGAGGCGGATGTCCGGGAAGCGTTGGCGCAGGGTCTGGTGCATGGCCTCGTTCAGTTCGAGGACCATCAGGTCGCGGGGCGCGATGCCGGCCTCGAGCAAGGCGGCCGTGATGGCGCCGGTCCCGCCGCCGAGCTCGATGACGCGGCGGGTGGCCGGCGGCAGGGCGGCGATCATCTGGCGGGCGAGCTGCGGGCTCGACGGCGAGACCGCCGCGACGCCCAACGGGTTCTTGAGCCACTGGCGGAAGAAGGCCCAGCGGGTCTGGCGATGGGTGGCATCGAGGACAGGCATGGCCGAATCATAGGCGAGACGCGTGACCGCCGTCCGACGGGGCTTGTGGCGGCGGGTCGCGACGGCGCAGGATGCCCGCCCCCCCCCGCCATGGACGACGATGCCCGCCCTACCGATTCTTCCGCTGCTGTCCGCCCTCGCGTTCTCATCGACGGCCGGTCTGGCGACCGAGTCGCCGCCCCGGAAGGCCGTGTCCGTCGCCTGCCTGCCGGGCCCGGCGCAGACCGCGCGGCGCGTCGATGACTGGACCCTCGATGTGTTGGCCGGGGAAGGCCGGCGGTTCCGGATCGACCTGGACCGCAGCTGCGCTGGCATCAAGGACGCCGAACCCATGCAACTGGCTTCGACCGGCGACGGCGTCTGCGCGGACGGGCGGGCCGCCGCCGTGACCGCCGGCGCCATCTGCCCGGTCATCGCGATCACCGAGGACCCGCCAGCGCCGGCGAACCGGTGCTTCAAGACCGCACGCGTCCGGAGTTTCGCCGCCCTCCGCGGGAACCGGCTCGAGGTCCAGCTCCGCGGCGGGAGTCGCCACGTACTGCAGCTCGAAGCCTCCTGCGCGCAGCTCGATCGATTCGCCGCGATTTCCCTCGTATCCGGTGCCGCCGACGGCAGGATCTGTGGACGCCCCGGCGACGCGGTCTACGGCAGCCTCGACGACGGCGTGGGGGCCACGCTGGCCGGCGGTTTCGCGCGCCAGTTCAGCGGCAACGACTTCCAGCCCTGCCGTATCGTCGAGGTCTTGCCCGTGGAGGGCTGAGGTCCAGCGCGAGGCGTCAGTCCCGCGGCCGCCCGCGGTGCAGCAGCCAAGCCCGGTGGATGCGCGGGTTGCGCTCGAAATCCGGCCCGATGGTGGCCGGCGTGATTTCCTCGATCTCGGCGAATTTCCCGATGGTCTCGAGGTCCGGCTTGAAGCGGCGGAAGTTGTTCGAGAACAGCAGCACGCCGCCGGGCGCCAAGCGGCGCATGGCCGCGCCCAGCAGGTCGACGTGGTGCTTCTGCACGTCGAAGTCGTCCTTGTCCTTGCTGTTCGAGAAGGTCGGCGGGTCGCAGAAGATCAGGTCGTACTCGCCCTTCTCGGCACGCAGCCAGCTCATCACGTCGGCCTTGACGTAGCGGTGCTGCGGGCCGACCTGGCCATTGATGGCCATGTTGCGCGCGGCCCACTCGAGGTAGGTCGAACTCAGGTCCACCGAGGTCGTGCTGGCCGCGCCGCCGGCCGCGGCGTGCACGGTGGCCGCGCCGGTGTAGCAGAACAGGTTGAGGAAGCGCGCGTCCTTCGCTTCCTCGAAGATCCGCGTGCGCAGCGGCCGGTGGTCGAGGAACAGGCCGGTGTCGAGGTGGTCGAACAGGTTCACCTCGAGCCGCACCGCGCCCTCGCGCACCACGATGGCCTCGTGGCGCTCATCGAGACGCCCGTACTTGCTGCCGCCCTTGCCGCGGGCGCGGGTCTTGGTGGCGATGCGCTCGCGCGGCACTTCGAACACCTCGCGGGCCGCCGCCAAGAGCTCACCGAAGCGGCGCCGCGCGTCGTGCTCCGGGATGCTCGCGGGCGGCGCGTACTCCTGCACGTGGAGGAAGCGCCGGGCTTCACCGCCGTCCTCCTGGTACACGTCGATCGCGGCGGCGTATTCCGGCAGGTCGGCGTCGTAGGCGCGGAAGCAGGTCACGCCTTCGCGCTCGCGCCAGCGGACGGAGTGCTTCAAGGTCTTGCGCAGGCGGTTGGCCACCATCTGCGCCCCTTCGGACAGGGGGCGGGCCTCGCCCTCGGCGCGCGGCGCCGGCGCGGCGAAGGTGTCGCAGGCCAGCAGCACGCACTCGAGGGCACCGTTGCTGACCGGATAGCGCTTGCGGGCGCGCAGGCCGGTGGCGAAGGCCAGGGCCTCGCTGCCGCACAGGATCGCCCCGCGCCAGTCGGGCACCGCCCGCTGCAGGGCCGCGCCGATGGCGGCATACAGGGCCTCGTCGGCGGCGAGCCGCTCGTCGTAGGGCGGGTTGCAGGCCACGATCCCGGGCCCGTCGCAGGGGCGCGCAAGGGCCGCGATGTCACCGGCGCGCACATCGATCGCATCGAACACGCCGGCGGCTTCGGCATTGCGCCGGGCCTGCTGGACGATGCGCGGGTCGAGGTCGACACCGAAGAAGCGCGCCGGCAGTGCGGCGCGACGATCGCGGGCCTTGGCCTCGTCGATGAGCGCCTGCCACGTGGCGGCGTCGAAGCCCTTCCAGCGCGTCGGCGATGCGCCGCCATGCCGCAGCAGGCCCGGTGCGGTGTCGGCCGCGATCAGAGCGCCTTCCACCAGCAAGGTGCCACTGCCGCACATCGGGTCGAGCAGGGCCAGCGGGGTGCCGGCGGCGTCGGCAGCGGCAAGCGCTTCGCGCGTCCAGCCGGCGCGCGCCAGCACCGCACAGGCGAGGGTCTCCTTCAGCGGGGCATCACCCTGCCCCAAACGCCAGCCGCGACGGTGCAGGGGGCCGGCGAGGTCGACCGAGAGCACGGCCTTGCCCTTGCGGACGACCAGGTCGAGGCGCAGGTCGGGGTCTTCCACATCGACGGAAGGCCGCGTGCCGGTATCGAAACGCAGGCGGTCGACGATGGCGTCCTTGACGCGCTGCGCGGCATAGCGGGCATGGTTGAACGCGGAGCCGGCGACGTTGGCATGCACCGCGAGCGTGCCCGCCGGATCGAGGTGCTCGCGCCAGTCGACTTCGTTGATGCGGTCGTAGAGGGTCTGTTCGTCGGGGCAGTCGAAGGCCAGCAACGGCCACAGCACGCGGCTGGCGAAGCGCGACCACAGGACGACGCGCTGCGCGAAGGCCAGGTCGCCCTCGGCGTTCGCGCCCGAGGACGCGGCGGTGGCGCGGAGGGCGCCGAGCGCGAGGAGTTCGTCGGCCAGGAGGTACTCGAGACCGCGGCTGCAGGGGATGAACAGCGTCATGCCGCGCACAGGGCAGCGGGCGCCGCGGGCGGCGTCGCGTCGGGGCCCCTCTCGGGCCCGTGGGACGGGATGGGGTGGCCGGCGGCCATGGAGGCTCCTCGAGGACGGAACCGGCCGGACGAGCGGCGCGGGCCGCGATGCTAGCATCCGCGGCATGTCCGCTCCCCTCCTCGCGCCCGGCGCGCGATTCCGCCCCGTGCCCTACCGGGAGCGGCTCACGCCGCGGGATCCGGGCACCATCGACCTCGTCGTGGTGCACTGCACGGAAACGCCCACCCTCGACGAGGCGCGTGCCTTCGGCGAACGCGTGCGGTACGACGAGGTCGGCACCGGGGCCTGCGGCCACTACTACCTCGACCGCGACGGCGCCCTCGAGGCCTACGTGGAGCCGGAGCGCATCGCGCACCATGTCCGCGGCTGGAACCCGCGTTCGATCGGCATCGAGATCGTGAACACCGGGCGCCATCCGCACTGGTACGACAGCCGCCACCAGGCGATGGACGAACCCTACACCGAGGCCCAGATCGTCGCGCTGCGGACCTTGCTCGCCCACCTTCGCGACCGATTCCCCGCCCTGCGCTGGATCGCCGGCCACGAGGACCTCGACACGGCCCGCGTGCCGGCCAGCGACGACCCGAGCGCCACGGTGTGGCGCAAGCGCGACCCCGGGCCGATGTTCCCGTGGGCCCGCGTGCTGGCCGATTGCGGCCTTGCACGGCTGGTGCCGGAACCAGGGCCGGCCACGCACCATGGCGAATGATTCCCGGCGGGCAGGCGACCGGGCCGCCGCACGAGGTCGCTATACTTCGCGGCCCGCGTGAGGCCCCCGCCATGACCCACCCCGTCGTCGCCGACCTCGTCCAGTTGCTCCAACTCGAGCGCCTCGAGGACAACCTCTACCGCGGCCAGAGCCGCGACATCGGCACGAAATTCGTGTTCGGCGGGCAGGTGATGGGCCAGGCCCTCGCTGCCGCGCAGGCGACGGTCGACGCCGACCGCCACGTGCACTCGCTGCACGCCTACTTCCTGCGGCCCGGGGACATCGAGGCGCCGATCGTCTATTCGGTGGACCGCACCCGCGACGGCCGCAGCTTCAGTACCCGTCGGGTGACGGCGATCCAGCACGGCCAGCCGATCTGCGTCTTCGCCAGTTCCTTCCACATCGAGGAAGCCGGCGTCGAGCACCAGGTCGGCAAGCCCGAAGTGCCGGACCCCGAGGACCTGGAGCCGCTGGCCACGCCGGCTCCGGAGACGCTGGCCAAGCTGCCGCCGATGATGCAGCGATGGCTGTCGCGCCAGGTGCCCTTCGAGGTGCGGCCGGTCTATCCGCGCGACGAGCTCAAACCGCCGAAGCGGCCGCCCTACCAGCAGGTGTGGTTCCGTCTCATCGACCGCGTCGCCGACACGCCGCTGCTGCACCGGGCGCTGCTGGCCTACGCCTCGGACTTCCACCTGCTTGGCACCGCCACCCTGCCCCACGGCATCAGCTACTACCACCCGGACGTGCAGATGGCCTCGATCGACCACGCCATGTGGTTCCATCGCCCGTTCCGTGCCGACGAGTGGCTGCTGTACGCGCTCGACAGCCCGACGGCGCAGGGCGCGCGCGGCCTTGGGCGTGGCCTGATCTACACGCGCGACGGCCGGCTGGTCGCCTCGACCGCGCAGGAAGGCATGATCCGCGTGGTGGGCGAGGACGCCTGATGCGCGAGGTGTATCGCTCGCTCCGCATCGAGCAGGTCGAGGGCGCCTCGACGATGCTGCGCGAGGCCGGCATCGAGACGAGCATCCAGAACGGCCGTTCTTACAAAGGTGGCCGTCGGCGCAGCTTCAGCTACCGCGATACGCCCGACTCGCCGAACGCCACGATCCTGTACGTGACGCACAACGGCGACCTGCCGGAGGCGCGACGACTTCTGCGCGAGGCGGGCCTGATGGAGCCGGGACAGCGCGAGAGCTACCTGTCGCCCGAGCTCCAGTTCCGCCAGGCAGAGTCCTCCCCGAAGCGTGGCCTCGATGTGCGGCGCATCCGCACGATCCTCCTGCTGCTCATCGTGGTGGTGGTGGGCCTGTTCACCTTCGTCGGGCCCTGGCTCGCCGGCACCTGAGGCTCGGCGTCGGCGACTCACATCGTCGCGGTCGGCTTGTCCGAATCGATGATGCCGGCGAGGTGCGTCTCGATCTTGCCCTTCACCATTTCAGCCTCGGGCGTCTCGGCGAACTGCACGCCGATGCCGGCCGCGCGCCCGCCCTGCGCGCCCGTCGGCGTGATCCAGACGACCTTGCCGGCCACCGGCAGGCGGTCCTTGTCCTCGAGCAGGGTGAGGAGCAGGAAAACCTCGTCGCCGATCTGGTAGCGCTTGTTGGTCGGCACGAACAGGCCGCCTCCGCGCAGGAAGGACATGTAGGCGTTGTGCAGCGAGGCCTTGTCCTTGATCGCGAGGGACAGGATGCCTTGGCGGGTGCCGGCGGCGCCGATCATCGGGACGTCTCCTTCCGCGCCATGAGGGTGCGCCACTCCGCCAGCAGGCCGGCCAAGGCCAGATCGTGGCGGAGCGGAGCGGCCAGCTGCTGGCGCAGCACGTTCAGCTGGTCGAACCACGCGCCAAGCTTGGCCACATCGTCCGGCGGGGTCAATCCGACGGGAGCGGGCGCGCCGGCCGCGGCGCGGGCGAGGGCGGCGGCCGTATCGGCGACGAAACGGAGTCGAAGCGGCAGCGTGTCGACCTCGGACGTCCAGGACTGCGCGACGCCGAGGGGGGCGAGCTGTCCGCGCGCCACCCCCGCCCAGTCGCGCAGCGTCGCCTCGCGCAGCGCGAGCTGCCCGCCACGCAGCCACGCATCCGCGAGGCCGGGATGCCCGCCCGCGGCGTCGAGCGCGTCGTCGGCCCGCGCGGCATCGTGCCCCTGGCCGGCCAGCCACGCGCGTGCCTCGGTCCGTCCTGGCGGATGGAACTCGATGCGCTGGCAGCGGCTGCGGATCGTGGCCGGCAGCCGATGCGGCCGGGCGCTGACGAGCAGCAGGTAGCGGCGCTCGGCCGGCTCCTCCAGCGTCTTGAGCAGGGCGTTCGCCGCGGCCGTGTTGAGTGCGTCGGCGGGATCGATCAGCACGACCTGTGCGCCGCCCCGCTGCGACGTCATCTGCATCGACTCGCCGATGCCGCGCACCTGCTCGACCACGAGTTCGGTGCGGAGCTTGCCGGTGTTCGCGTTTTCCTCGAACGTCAGGATGCGGAGGTCGGGATGGGTGCCGGCCTCTCGCAGCCGGCAGCCGCGGCACCGGCCGCAGGCGGGCTCGCCCGGATCGGCCTCGCACAGCAAGCGGGCCGCGAGGGCATCGGCGACGGCGCGCTTGCCCAACGCCTCCGGCCCGCAGAGCAACAGGGCATGGCCAAGCCGGCCGGCGCGCCAGGCGGCGAGCGCGCGCTCCAGTGGCCCCTGCTGCCACGGGGCGAGGCTCATGCGCCGCGCTCCCAGCGATCGAGGAAGCGGTCGAGCGCGGCGCAGGCATCGCGCACGACGGCCTCGACCGGCTGCGCCGCGTCGACCACCGCGATCCGCGCCGGATCGGCCGCCGCCCGGGCGCGATAGGTGGCCCGGACGCGTTCGAAGAAGTCCTCGCGCTCCTGCTCGATGCGATCGGCGGGACCGCCCCGGGCCCGGGCCCGGGCGAGGCCCTGGGCGACGTCGAGGTCGAGCAGCAGGGTGAGGTCGGGGGTCCGGCGGACGACGACGCGCTCGAGCTCGGCGATCAGGCCGGCCGGCAAGCCGCGACCACCGCCCTGGTAGGCGAAACTCGCGTCGGTGAAGCGGTCGGCGAGCACGGTGTCCCCGCGCGCGAGCGCGGGTTCGACCAGCGTGTCGACGAGCTGCGCGCGCGACGCGAACATCAGCAGCAGCTCGGCGTGCGGCACCCACGGATGGGCAGGGTCCAGCAGGAGCGCGCGGATCGCTTCGCCGGCCGGCGTGCCGCCGGGCTCGCGCGTGCCGACCACGCGATGGCCGCGCGCCTCGAGGCGCGCGCGCAGCGCGCCGAGCACGGTCGTCTTGCCGGCCCCCTCGCCGCCTTCGAGGCTGATCAATGCACCGCGCCGGGCGGACGTGCGTTCCATGGCTCAGCGACCTCCCAGCTGGTAGCGGCGCACGGCCTCGCGATGCTCGGCGTAGGTGCGCGAGAACGCGTGGCTGCCGTCGCCGCGGGCGACGAAATAGAGCGTCTCGCCGTCGAGCGGCTGCGCGGCGGCCATCAGCGCCGCCCGGCCCGGCAGGGCGATCGGGTGCGGCGGCAGGCCCGCGCGCGTGTAGGTGTTGAACGGCGTGTCGGCTTGCAGGTCGCGTCGGCGCAGGTTGCCGTCGAACGCTGCGCCGAGGCCGTAGATCACCGTCGGATCGGTCTGCAGCCGCATGCCGATGCGCAGGCGCCGGACGAACACCCCGGCGATCTCCGGCCGCTCGCGCGCCTGGCCGGTCTCCTTCTCGATGATCGAGGCCAGCGTCAGCAGCTGCTCCGGCGTATTCAAGGGCAGGTCGGTACGGCGCGCGGACCAGGCCTCGGCGAGCGCCGCATCCATCGCGTCGGCCGCGCGGCGCAGGACCTCGCTGGCCGCGTCCCCACGGACGAACTGGTAGGTCTCGGGCAGGAAGCGGCCTTCCGCCGGAACGCCCGACCGCCCGAGGCGCGCCATCAGCGCCCCGTCATCGAGGCCGCCGACGTCGTCCTCGAGCACGGGGTCGCGGGCGATGGCCGCGCGCAGGTCGCGCATCGACCAGCCCTCGACCAGGGTGAAGCGGTAGCGGACGACGTCGCCCTCCACGAGCTTGCGCAAGATCGCCTCGGGGCTCAGTGCCGGCGAAAGCGCGTACTCGCCGGCCTGCAGGCGCGGCAGCGCCTCCATGCGCGCGGCCAGCAGCTTCCATTCGAGGTCGTGCCCCACGTCCACGCCCAGGGCCCGCAGCTTGCCGAGGATGGTGGCGAAGCCGTCGCCGCGCTCGACGATCAGCCGCGCGTCCTCGGGCGCACCGGCCGGCGCGGTGCGGAAGGCCTCGAAATGCCGCCATGCCGCGACGCCCGCGCCGACGACGAGGACGAGCGCGACGACGGTGGCCACCAGCAGGGTTCGGGACAGGGAACGCATCAGTCCTCGCGGAAAGCGGGATGGGAGGCAGCGAGCGCGGCGCGGGCCGCATCGAGGCCCGGGGGATCGAGGTCCAGCACGCGGTCGCCGCAGCGGCCGGCGACGAGGATACCCCGCACGGCATTCACGAGGACGAGGGCCTCGAGGCGCGCAAGCGCGGCGATCGGCAGCGGCGCGACGCGCAGTCCGCCGCCAGGAGTCCAGTGGTCGAGCAGGACGCCGCGCGCGATGCCAGCGACGCCGGCCCGGTCGACGGGGGGCGTGATCCAGCGCCCGTCGATCCGCGCGAACAGATTGGCGCGCGTCGAGCAGGTCACGTGGCCGTCGGCATCGGCCATCAAGCCGTCGTCGAGGCCTCGCCGCGCGGCCTCTCGGGCGCCGAGGACCTGTTCCAGCCGGTTGAGGTGCTTGAGGCCGACCAGCGCCGGCTGCAGGCCGAGGCGCAGATCGAGCAGATCCACCGTGATCGGTCCGGTCGCGGCCAAGGGGGCCGGCGCGGCGCTGGCAATCAGGGTCGGCACGGCGTCGTCCGGCGGCGCATAGCCGCGCGCACCGAAGCCGCGCGTCAGCACGAGCTTGACCACACTCTCCGGGCAGGCCCGCACGGCCGCGTCCAGCGCCGCCTCGAGCAGCGCGTCGGACGGTCGCGGGATCGCGAGCCGGTCCGCCCCGGCCAGCAAACGTGCGCGGTGGCGCGGCCACCACGGCAGCACGCCCCCGGACGCCCGCATCGTCTCGAACAGGCCGTCGCCATACGCGAGGCCCCGGTCGGCAGGATCGAGCCGCGCGGGCTCGATCGCCGTATCGCCACGCCAGACGGCCCACCACTCAGCCATCGGCGCCCTGCCCCAGCGCGCGCAGCAGGCCGCGGGCCTTGGCCCGCGTCTCCTGCAGTTCCTTGTCGGCCCGCGAGTCCACGACGATGCCCGCCCCGGCGCGGAAGCCGACGGACGCGCCGTCGGTCCAGAAGCTGCGGATCAGGATGTTGAGGTCGAGGTCGCCGCCGCGGTCGAGGTAGCCCATCGCCCCCGTGTGGGGGCCGCGGCCGGTCGCCTCCAGTTCCGCGATGATCTGCATGCAGCGCACCTTCGGGCAGCCCGTGATGGTGCCGCCGGGGAACACCGCCGCGATCACCGCGCCGGCGCCGACGTCGTCGCGCAGCGTGCCGCCCACGTTGCTGACGATGTGGTGCACGTGGGCGTAGCTCTCGACGACCATCATCTCGTCCACGCGCACCGTGCCGGGCACGCAGACGCGGCCCAGGTCGTTGCGCTCGAGGTCGATCAGCATGACGTGCTCGGCGCGCTCCTTCGGATGCCCCACCAGTTCACGGATGCGTGCATCGTCGTCGTCGCCGGGGAAGCGCGGGCGCGTGCCGGCGATCGGCCGCGTCTCCACGCGGCGACCGCGCACGGAGACGAGCCGCTCGGGGGACGAGCTCACCACCGCGCCGCCCGGCAGCGCGAACAGCCCGGCGAAGGGCGCCGGGTTCGCGGCGCGCAGCGCCGCATACAGCGCCTGCGGATCGGGCGCCTCGGGGAAGCGCGCGCGCCAGCCGCGCGAGAGGTTGACCTGGAAGACATCGCCGGCGCGGAGGTAGTCGTGCACGCGGGCCACGCCGTCGAGGAATCGCTCGGGACCGTCTTCGTCGATCACGATCGGTGCCGCGAGCGGGGGTTCGGAGTGACCGGCACTGGCCACCCGCGTCGCGTCGCCGGCAATGGCCTCCGCCAACGCGGCGTGGCCGGCCTCCGCGACGAGCAGGCAGCGGCCGTCGACGCGATCACGAAGCACGGCGGCGGGGCAGCGCAGCGCGGCGGCCACCGGCAGCGGCCCGTCGAAGGCCGGCAGCCGCAGCACCGGCTCGACCTGCGCTGCGAGTTCGTAGCCGAGGTACAGGGCCCAACCGCCGCGGAACGGCAGTTCCGCCGCATCGCCGTCGACCGCCGGCGCCGGCCCCAGGCCGGCCTGCGCGCGATCGAGGATGTCGAGGAAGCGGCCGGGCAGGACCGTGCCGTCGAGCGCCCGAGTGACGCCATCGGCCTGCAACACGAAGCCCTCGTCGCCACCGGCCAGCAACAGGTCCCAGCGCGCCTTGCCGCCCCGGGCGGCGGACTCGAGCAGCAGCGGGTAGCGCGACGGCGCCTGCCCACGCAAGGCGAGCAGGTCGAGGCCGGGCGGGAGCGTCCGGACGATCGGCGCGGGATCGGGCATCAGCATGGCGCCCAGCATGCCCGCGCGCGGGCCGACCGGCCGTGAACCGGCCGGTTCAGAGACGGCGGAAGACCAGGGTGGCGTTGGTGCCACCGAAGCCGAAGCCGTTCGACATCACCACGTCGAGGCGGGCGTCGCGCGCCACGTTCGGCACGTAGTCGAGGTCGCAGCCCTCGCCCGGCTCGTCGAGGTTGATCGTCGGCGGCACGACGCCATCGACCAGCGCCATGATCGAGAAGATGGCCTCGACGCCGCCGGCGGCGCCCAGCAGGTGCCCGGTCATCGACTTGGTCGAGCTGACCATCATCCGGTGCGCGTGGTCGCCGAAGGCGCGCTTCATCGCCAGCGTCTCGGCGAGGTCGCCGAGCGGCGTCGAGGTGCCGTGCGCGTTGAGGTAGCCGACCTGGTCGGGATTCACGCGCGCATCCTTGAGCGCCGCCGCCATGCAGCGGGCCGGGCCTTCGCCGCCCTCGCTGGGCGCGGTCATATGGAAGGCGTCCGAGCTCGCGCCGAAGCCGGCGAGCTCGCAGTAGATGCGCGCGCCGCGGGCCTTGGCATGCTCGTACTCCTCGAGCACGAGGATGCCCGCACCGTCGCCGAGCACGAAGCCATCGCGGTCCTTGTCCCACGGGCGCGATGCGCGCGTCGGGTCGTCGTTGCGGGTGGACATCGCCTTCATCGAACAGAAGCCGCCGACCGAGGTGGGCGTGCAGCCGTGCTCGGCGCCGCCGGCGACCATCACGTCGGCATCGCCGTGCTGGATCATGCGCATCGCCACGCCGACGCTGTGGTTCGCCGTGGCGCAGGCCGACACGGCGGAGAAATTCGGTCCCTTGAGGCCCTTCAGCAGCGAGAGCTGTCCGGGCAGCAGGTTGATGATGGTGCTCGGCACGTAGAACGGCGAGACCTTGCGCGGTCCGCCCTCGTGCAGCGCGATCGCCGTCTCCTCGATGCCGCGCACGCCGCCGATGCCCGAGCCGATCAGCGCGCCGATGCGCTCGGCGTTCGCCTCGGTCACCTCCAGCCCGGCGTCGTCCATCGCCTGGAACGACGCGGCGAGGCCGTAGTGGATGAAGGTGTCCATCTTCTTGACGTCCTTCGGCGGCAGGAAGGACTTCGGGTCGAGCCTGCGCACCTCGCCGGCGATCCGCGTCGCATAGGCCGACGCATCGAACACGGTGATCGGGCCGATGCCCGAGCGGCCATGGCGGATGCTGTCCCAGGCCTCGGCCAGGGTGTTGCCGACGGGCGAGACGATGCCCATGCCGGTGACGACGACGCGACGGTGGCTCATGGCGATGGCTCCACGGATGCGATGCCGGCGGCCCCAAGGCCGCCCATAAACGAACGCCGCGCCCGGAAGGGCGCGGCGTGGGGCGCGACGCGGCTTACGCCTTGACGTGCGCCTTGATGTAGTCGATGGCCTGCTGGACCGCGGTGATCTTCTCGGCTTCCTCGTCCGGGATCTCGCCCTCGAACTCTTCCCCGAGGGCCATCACCAGCTCGACGGTGTCCAGCGAGTCGGCGCCGAGGTCGTCGACGAACGAGGCCGTGGTGGTCACGTCCTCTTCCTTCACGCCCAGCTGTTCGACGACGATCTTCTTGACGCGCTCTTCGATGGTGCTCATGGGTCTTGGTCCCTCCCGGGGTTTCTCGAATTGGAGACGCTGGTGGTTCTGGCCCGCCCTGCGCGCGTCCGGGCAGCGGGGCGGAGGGTCCGGTCGTGCCGGACGATTCTAGAGCATGGGCTCAGACCATGTGCATGCCGCCATTGACGTGCAGGGTCTCGCCGGTGATGTAGGCCGCCGCCGGGCTGGCGAGGAAGGCGACCGCCTCGGCGATGTCCTGCGGGCTGCCCAGACGGCCCAGCGCGATCTCCTCGGCCATCTTCGCCTTGGCGTCGTCGGGCAGGTCGCGGGTCATGTCGGTCTCGATGAAGCCGGGCGCCACCACGTTGACGGTGATGTTGCGCGAGCCGATCTCGCGGGCCATCGACTTCGAGAAGCCGATGATGCCGGCCTTCGCGGCGGCGTAGTTCGCCTGCCCCGCGTTGCCGCGCACGCCGATGACCGAGGCGATGTTGACGATGCGGCCCTTGCGCGCCTTCATCATGCCGCGCATCACCGCCTTGCTGGTGCGGAAGATCGAGCTCAGGTTGGTGTCGAGGATGGCATTCCAGTCCTCGTCCTTCATTCGCATCAGCAGGTTGTCGCGGGTGATGCCGGCGTTGTTGACGAGGATGGTGACCGCGCCGAATTCCTTCGCGATGGCCTCGACCAGCGCCTCGACGGCGGCGCCGTCGGTGACGTCGAGCGCGCGCCCATGGCCGCCCAGCGGCTTAAGACGTTCACCGATGGCCGCCGCACCGGACTCGGTGGTGGCCGTGCCGATGACGGTCGCGCCCTTCGACGCGAGCAGGTCGGCGATCGCGGCACCGATGCCGCGGCTGGCGCCGGTCACGAGGGCGATCTCGCCGTTCAATTCGTTGGACATGCGGTTCGGCCTGCGGATCGGGAAGGAGAGGGGGCGGCGACGTGGATCAGGCCGCGGGGCCGCCCAGGGCGGCCTCGAAGTCGGCCGGAGTCGACGTGGACTGGCCCGCGAGCGACTTGTCGATGCGCTTGGCGAGGCCGGTGAGCACCTTGCCGGGGCCACACTCGACGAGCGTCGTCGCGCCCATGCCGGCGAGCGCCTGCACGCAGCGCGTCCACTGCACCGGCAGGTAAAGCTGGCGCACCAGTGCTTCGGCGATGGCCTCGACCGAGTCGTGCACGGCGGCGTCGACGTTCTGCACCACCGGGATCGCCGGGGCGCGCCAGTCGAGTCCGGCGACGACTTGGGCCAACCGGTTGGCCGCTTCGCGCATCAGCGGCGTGTGCGACGGCACCGACACGGCGAGCTTGACGGCCTTGCGGACCCCGCGCTCGGCCAGCAGGGCGATGGCGCGATCGACGGCTGCCGCATGGCCGCCGATGACGATCTGGCCGGGCGAGTTGTAATTGGCTGGCACGACCACCTCCGCATGCGCGGCATCGGCGCAGGCGGCTTCGACCACCGCGTCCTCGGCGCCGAGCACCGCGGCCATCGCACCGGTGCCGGCGGGCGCGGCGTCCTGCATCAGCTGGCCGCGAAGGCGCACGAGGTGGGCCGCATCGCGCAGAGTCAGCGCGCCGGCGGCGACGAGGGCGCTGTACTCGCCGAGGCTGTGGCCGGCCAGCGCCCGCGGGGTGGCCCCGCCGCGGGCCTGCCACAGGCGCCACACGGCGATACTGGCGGCCAGCAGCGCCGGCTGGGTGTACTCGGTGCGGTTGAGCTGCTCCTCGGGGCCGCCCTGGGAGAGCGCCCAGAGGTCCACGCCCGCGCCCTCGCTGGCTTCGTCGAACGTCGTGCGGACACCGGGGTTCAGCTCCGCGAGCTCGGCGAGCATGCCCACGCCTTGGGAGCCCTGGCCGGGGAACACGAAGGCGATCGATGCGGTCATGCGACGGGTCCGGAAAACACGACGGGCGGCCATGATAGGGCCGCCCGCTCGAATCCGTCTGTACGAGGCGGTATGGCGCCGCCCCGTCGGGCTCAGTAGCGCATCAACGCCGAGCCCCAGGTGAACCCGCCGCCGAAGGCCTCGAGCAGGACGAGCTGGCCACGCTGCAGCTTGCCGGAGCGCACCGCCTCGTCGAGGGCCAGCGGCACCGAGGCGGCCGAGGTGTTGCCGTGCTTGTGCACCGTCAGCACGACGCGGTCCATCGGCATCGCGAGACGCTTCGCCGTGGCCTCGATGATGCGCAGGTTGGCCTGGTGCGGGATCAGCCAGTCGAGCTGGCTCTTGTCGATGCCGTTGGCCTCGAGCGCCTCGTCGACCACGCTGTCGAGCGCCTTGACGGCGTACTTGAAGACGTCGCTGCCGGCCATCAGCACCCGCAGGCCGGCGTTCTTCTCGTCGAGCCTGAAGCCCGCCGACACGCCCACCGGGTTGTAGAGCAGCTCCTTCTTGCCACCGTCGGAATGCAGGTGGGTGCTGAGGATGCCGGTCTCGGCATCGGCCTTCAGCACCACCGCGCCGGCGCCGTCGCCGAACAGCACGCAGGTGTTGCGGTCCGACCAGTCGAGCATGCGCGTCAGCGTTTCGGCACCGACCACCAGCACGGTCTTCGCGGCACCGGAACGGATGAACTTGTCGGCCGTCGCCAGCGCGAAGATGAAGCCGGAACAGGCGGCGTTCACGTCGAAGGCCGGGCAGCCGTTGGCGCCGATGCGGGCCTGCAGCAGGCAGGCGGAGCTCGGGAAGACGATGTCGGGCGTCGTGGTGCCCATGACGATCAGGTCGAGCTCGGCGGCGCTG
>JAJTHD010000172.1 GCA_021297925.1 Lysobacteraceae bacterium | reverse complement strand
GCCGCGGCTGCCGCGGCTCGACGGGCCCTTCGGCGCGCTCGATGCGCAGGTGCGCGTCGACCTGCGCCGCTGGCTGCGCGAGGTGCACGACCAGACCGGACATACCACCCTGTTCGTCACCCACGACCAGGAGGAGGCGCTTGAGCTCGCCGATCGAGTCGCGGTGTTCCGGAACGGCCGCATCGAGCAGGTCGGGACGCCCGACGAGGTCTACCGCGCGCCGCGCACGCCCTTCGTCTTCGACTTCATCGGCCGCGGCGGCCGGCTGGCTGGCCGCATCGACGACGGAGGCCTGCGCCTGCCCGGCATCGACGTGCTGGTACCGGTGTCGGGCCCGGCGCTGGCCGGGGAGGCCCGGCTGCTGCTCCGCCCGGGAGAGCTGGCGATCGCGGCGCCCGGCGACGGCGTGCCTGCCGAGGTCCGCGCGGCCCGACGCATCGGCGATCGCCTGACGGTGGACGTCGCGGTGCCGGGGCAGGAGGGCCTCATCGAGGTCGATCTTCCGGCCGGCGAGCGTCTGCCCCATCGCGGCGAACGCGTCGGCCTCCGGGTGCTGGGCGGCACCGTGCTCACCGCACGGGTGGCCGCGGGCTGAGCCGCCTCAGGCGTGCGTGAGCCTCCAGCCGTCCGCGTCGACGCGCAGCACCGACGCCTGCTCGTACCAGTCGCCCAGCACGATGCGCCGGCCGGGGCCGCGCGCGAGGTCGACGGCATGGATCGCCGGCCGATGCGTGTGGCCATGGACGAGGGTGCGCACGCCGTAGAGGTCCATCCAGCGGACGACCTCCGCCGGCGTGACGTCGCCGATGCTCTCGTTGCGGCCGGATTGCGCCGCGGCGCTTGCCGCCCGGGCCTGGGCGGCGAAGGCGCGCCGCGCCGCCAGCGGTTGGGCCAGAAAGCGGGCCTGCCACTCGGGGTCGCGCACCTGCCGTCGGACGGCCTGGTAGCCGATGTCGTCCAGGCACAGCAGGTCGCCGTGCGAGAGCAGCACCGGCTCGCCGCCGAGCAGGATCACGGCGGGGTCGGGCAGCAGGGTCCAGCCGGCTCGCGCCGCGTAGTCGGGCCCGACGAGGAAGTCGCGGTTGCCGCGCAGGAAGGACACCGGCACGCCCGCCTCGCGCACGGCGCGGCTGGCCGCCGCCACGCGGACGGCCACGTCGCCGTCGTCGTCGTCGCCGACGAAGGCCTCGAAGACGTCGCCGAGCAGGTAGACCGCCTCCGCCTGCCGCGCTTCGCCGGCCATCAGCGCCTCGAAGGCGGCCGTGGTGGCGGGGCGAGCGCCGTCGAGGTGCAGGTCCGAGAGGAAGAGGACCGTCACCGCGTCGCGTCCGGCCGCGGGGCCGCCGCGCCGGCGGCCGGGGCCGTGGTCCGCGAGGCCCGTTCGATCACGATCGGGGTTTTGGGCACGCGGGACGCGAACGGCCCGCCGGGGCCGGTCTCGACGGCCCGCATGCGGTCCACGACCTCCATGCCCTCGACCACCCGCCCGAACACGGCGTAGCCCGCCGACAGGGGGTTGCCGGGGTCGCGGGCATCGAACTGCGGGTTGTCGACCACGTTGATGAAGAACTGGGAGGTCGCGGAATCGGGCGTGTCGGGCCGGCGGGCGGCCGCGATGGTGCCGCGCAGGTTGGAGAGGCCGTTCGAGGCTTCGTTGGCGACCGGCGCGCGGTCCGGCTTCGCCTGCAGGTCGGGCGTGTAGGCGCCCCCCTGGACCAGCAGGTTCGGCACGACGCGGTGGAGGATCGTGCCGTTGTAGTGGCCCTCGTCCACGTAGGCGAGGAAGTTCGCGACGGTCAGGGGGGCCCGGGCCGCGTCCAGTTCGAGCACGACGCGGCCGAGCCGGGTCTCCAGCGCGACGTGGACCGGCGGCGCCGACGTCGCGGCGACGGGGGCGGGGGCGGGCAGTGCGATGGGCGTCGCGGCGGCGAGGGCCGGGAGGAGCAGGGCGGCGAGCAGGGCGATCGGGCGCATGGCGGCAGGCAGGATTCGATCCCGGGATTATGGGGCCTGCCGGCCACGGGCGGCCCGCGGCGGAGGCATCGACTAGAATGCGCGGCTGACCGAGACCTCCGGCCCCTCCATGACCTGCCGCACCCGCTTCGCCCCCAGTCCCACCGGCTACCTCCACATCGGCGGCGCCCGCACCGCGCTGTACTGCTGGTTGGAGGCGCGCCATCGCGGCGGCACCTTCGCGCTGCGCGTCGAGGACACCGACCAGGAGCGCAGCACGCCCGAGGCGGTGCAGGCCATCCTCGACGGCATGGCCTGGCTCGGTCTCGCCGCGGACGAGGGCCCGGTGTTCCAGACCCAGCGCCTCGAGCGCTACCGGCAGGTCGCCAGCGAGCTCGTGCAGGCCGGCAAGGCCTACTATGCCTATGACAGCAAGGACGAGATCCAGGCGATGCGCGACGCGGCCATGGCCGCCGGCGAGAAGCCCCGCTACAACGGCAAGTACCGCGACCTCGGCGCCGAGCGCCGCGACGATCCGAACCGGGTCATCCGCCTGAAGAACCCCGAGGGCGGCAGCGTGGTCTTCCACGACGCGGTCAAGGGCCGCATCGAGATCGCGAACGGCGAGCTCGACGACTACGTGATGATCCGCTCGGACGACTTCCCGACCTACAACTTCGCGGTCGTCGTCGACGACCTCGACATGCGCATCACCGACGTGATCCGCGGCGACGACCACGTCAACAACACGCCGCGCCAGATCAACACCTACCACGCGCTGGGCGCGGCTGTGCCGCGCTTCGCGCACCTGCCGATGATCCTCGGGCCCGATGGCGCCAAGCTCAGCAAGCGCCACGGCGCGGTCAGCGTGATGCAGTGGCGCGACGACGGCTACCTGCCGCACGCGCTGCTGAACTACCTCGTGCGCCTCGGCTGGAGCCACGGCGACCAGGAGATCTTCTCGATCGACGACATGGTCCGCCTGTTCCGCATCGAGGACGTGAACCACAGCGCGTCGCGCTTCGACCGCGACAAGCTCGACTGGCTGAACCAGCACTACTTCAAGGCCGACGACCCGGCCGCGACGGCGGTGCACCTCGAGTGGCACCTCCGCGACCAGGGCCTCGACCTCGCCACCGGCCCGAAGCCCGCCGAAGTCGTCGTCGCGCTCGCCGAGCGCTGCAAGACCCTGAAGGAGATGGCCGAGCGCGCGGCGGTCTGGTACCGCCCGCTGGAGGGCTACGACGAGGCCGCCGTCGACAAGCACCTGGTCGCGGGTGCCGCGGCGCCGCTGGCGGATGTCCGCCAGCGATTCGCCGCGCAGGCCGAGTGGTCGCCCGCCGCCGTGCAGCAGAGCTTGGCCGACACCGTGGCCGCGCTCGGGATCGGCATGGGCAAGCTGGCCCAGCCGCTGCGCGTGGCGATCACCGGCACTCAGGTGTCGCCGTCGATCGAACACACCGTCTACCTCGCCGGCCGCGACGAGGCGCTCAAGCGCATCGACGCGGCGCTCGATCGCATCGCGGCCCGTCCGGCCTGACGCCATGGCCCGCCCGCCCGCGCGCCCGCCTGCCCGCCCGGCGACTCCGTCGCAGACGGGGCTGGCCCCGGGGTGTTCGCACCCGGAACACCATGCGCACGGCGCCGAAGCGTTCGTGGCGGCGGTCGAGCAGGCGTGCCGGCAGCGTGGCCTCAACCTCACGCCCATCCGCGCCGAGGCCTTGCGCCACATCGCGGCCGCGGGCAAGCCGATCAAAGCCTACGACCTGCTCGAGCGGATGCGGGGCGGGCCGGGGGCCTCCGCTCCGCCGACGGTCTACCGTGCGCTCGACTTCCTGCTGGAACACGGCTTCATCCACCGGCTGGTGTCCGTGAATGCCTTCCTTGCCTGCCACCACCCGGCCGAAGGCCACGTCGTCCCCATCCTGATTTGCCGCCTGTGCGAGTCGGCCGACGAACTCGAGGACGAAGGCGTGCCCGGGGCGCTGGATGCCCTCGCACGAGGCCGCGGCTTCCGCCCCGAGGCGAGCTACGTCGAGGTGGTCGGGACCTGCGCGCGCTGCGCGGCCGGGGACAAGGGCTGATGCGGAAGTCCATCGCCACCGCCGTCGGCTTGGCCTTGGCTGCCCTCGTGGGGGCCGCACCGCTGGCCGCGCAGGACTTCCCGGTCGATCCCCCCCGCCGTCCCACGCCGGTCGGTCCGGCCCCACCGGCCAGCATCGCTCGCCCCGCGGCGCCGGCGGCCGCGGAGCTGATCACACCGTTCCAGATGCTGGACCGCTTCGTCCTGCCGGGCTCGCGGCAGACGCTGGAGTGGGTGCCGCCCGACGGCCTCGGCCGTGGCGAGGTGCCGAGCCCGATCATCGTCGTCCATGGCGCGCAGCCCGGGCCGATCCTCTGCCTGATCGCCGGCATCCACGGCGACGAGGTCAACGGCATCGAGGTGGTGCGCCGCATCGGCCATGAAGTCGACCCGACCCGCCTGCGCGGCACGCTCGTCGCGGCCCCCATCGTCAACGTGTTCGGCTTCTCGCGGATCAGCCGCTACCTGCCGGATCGACGCGACCTCAACCGCCATTTCCCCGGCTCGCGCGGCGGCAGCATCGCGTCGCGGATGGCCCACGGTTTCTTCAACGACGTCGTGCGCCGCTGCGACGCGATCGTCGATTTCCACACTGGTTCCTTCCAGCGCAGCAACCTGCCGCAGATCCGGGCGGACCTCACCAATGCCGAGGTGCTCGACTTCACCCGGGGCTTCGGCAACACCCTGGTGCTCCACAGTCCCGGGGCCCGGGGCATGCTGCGCGTCGCCGCGGTCGCGGCCGGCATTCCCGCCGTGACCTTCGAGGTCGGCGCGCCTCAGTTCCTGGAGATGCAGCACATCGCGCCCGCGGCCGATGCGATCCGCACCCTGATGCACCGCATGGACCTGCTGGCCTCCGAGGCCCATGGGCAGGCCAGCGGCGAGCCGGTGCCGATCTACTTCGACTCGCGCTGGGTCCGCACCAACGCGGCCGGCTTCCTGTTCGCCGAGGTCGAACTGGGCCAAACCGTGAAGCTCGGCCAGCGCCTCGGCCACGTCATCGATCCGGTCACGAACGAGCGCACCAACATCGTGGCGCCGTTCCCGGGGCAGGTGCTTGGCAAGGCGCTCAACCAGCAGGTCCTCCCCGGCTATGCCGCCTTCCACATCGGCCGGCTGACGAGCGAGCAGCAGGCGGTCCTCGAGGCCGCCGATCCCGGCGCCTCGGCGGATGAGGTCGGCGAGGACCCCTCCGAGCGGCCCGCCGCCGAACAGCCCGACGTCGAACGCGAGTAGCGCGGCCTCGGCAGAGGCCCGGAACGAAAGTCCCCCGCCGAGGCGGGGGTCGTGCGATCGTGGGGCTTGGGACCGGCGCCGG
>JAJTHD010000310.1 GCA_021297925.1 Lysobacteraceae bacterium | reverse complement strand
CTCGACGCGGCGGGCGTGGCGGCGAGTGGCGTCGATGCCGTGGTGCTCGGCCTGCCGAATGGGTTGGCCGCGCCCTACGTCGCCGCCATCGATGCCATCGCCCCCGGCTTGGCCATCGTCGACCTGTCGGCAGATTTCCGCTTCGACGCGACGTGGACCTATGGCCTTCCCGAGCGGAACCGCGCGGCGCTCGCTGGTGCGACGCGCATCAGCAATCCCGGGTGCTACGCCACAGCGATGCAACTGGCCCTGGCGCCGGTTCTCGATCTCGTCGATGGCCCCGCGCAGTGCTTCGGGGTGTCCGGGTACAGCGGTGCCGGCACCACGCCCAGCGACAAGAACGACCCGGCCAAGCTGCACGACAACCTGATGCCGTACGCGCTGGTGAACCACGTGCACGAGCGCGAGGTGACGCGACACCTCGGCCACGCCGTCGAGTTCATGCCGCACGTGGCGCCGCATTTCCGCGGCATCACCATGACGGTCAACGCCCACCTGCGCCAAGCGACCTCGCTCGATGCGCTCCGGGCCCGCTACGCGACGACCTACGCCAGCGAACCACTGGTCCGGGTGGTGGATGGCGCGCCGTGGGTCTCGCGCATCGCGAACCGGCACGGCGTCGAAATCGGTGGCTTCGCGCTGTCGGACGATGGACGCCGGCTCGTGGTCGTCAGCACCCTCGACAACCTTCTGAAGGGCGCCGCCACGCAGGCCCTGCAGAACCTCAACCTCGCCTTCGGCCAGGCCGAAACGGCGGGTCTCACCGTGGAGTGGGCGGCATGAGCAACGTGTTGTGGGCCAAGCCCGGCATGGACATCGACGCGGACATCCAGCGTTTCCTCGCTGGCGACGATGTCATCCTCGATCGCGAGTTCATCCGTTACGACATCCGCGCCAGCGGCGCGCATGCGGAAGGCTTGGAGCGCATCGGCATCCTCGCGGCCGACGAGCTCGCCGCGATCGCGCGAGAGTTGGCGGAACTCGATGCCGACGTGGCGGGGGGGCGCTTCGTCCTCGACGAGCGCTTCGAGGACATGCATTCCGCCATCGAGGCGCGGCTGATCGAGCGCCTCGGCGATGTGGGCAAGAAGATCCACACCGGCCGCAGCCGCAACGACCAGGTGCTGGTGGCGACGCGCCTGTGGCTGAAGGACCGGCTCGCGCACGCGGCGGGCCTTTGCCATGCCGCGGCCGGCGTCGCCCTGGATCGCGCCGAGGCCGAGGCGCACCTTCCGCTGCCCGGCTACACCCACCTGCAGCGCGCCATGGTCAGCAGCGCGGCGATGTGGTGGGCCGGCTGGGCCGAAGCCTTCCTCGACGATGCCGGTCGACTGCGGCAGACGTGGTCGTGGATCGACGCGAATCCGCTGGGTTCCGCTGCCGGCTACGGCGTCAACCTACCGCTGGACCGAGACCACACCACGAGCGCCCTCGGCTTCGGCCGCATGCAGGTCGCCGCGACTTACGCGCAGCTCTCGCGAGGGAAGTTCGAACTGGCGGCATTGGAAGCTCTCGGTTCCGCGCTGCTGGACCTGCGGCGGCTCGCCTGGGATCTGTCGCTGTTCGCCAGTGCGGAGTACGCGTTCGTGCGCCTTCCGGCGAAGTACACGACGGGCAGTTCGCTGATGCCGAACAAGCGCAATCCCGATGTCATCGAGCTGATGCGCGGCGTGTATGCCTCCGTCGCAGCGGCGAAGATCGAGGTGGAGCAGCTGCTGTCGCTGCCCTCCGGTTACCACCGCGACCTGCAGTATTCGAAGGGCGCGATCGTGCATGGCTTCGGCCGCGGCCTCGCCGCGCTGGGCTTGCTGCCCGACCTGTTGCGGGCGATGGAATGGCAGCCGGAGCGCATGCGTGCCGCCACCGAGGCTTCGAGGTATGCCACCGGTCTGGCCGTTGAGCTCGCTGCCGCGGGGCTTCCGTGCCGCGGCGCCTATCGCGAAGCTGCCAATCCGGAGCGGTGGGCCGATCGGGATCCCGACGCCAGCCTCTCGGCGCGTGTGTCGCCGGGCGCCGCCGGGGCCCTTCGTCTGGATGGGCTGCGCCAGCGGTGGGCGGCCGGTCGCTGACGAGGCCTTCAACCGAGGGCGTGGAGGCCGCCGCGATCGCCCAACCGGCGGGCTTCGAGCGACTGGAGCACGCGGGACATTGCCTCGCCGATACGGTCGTGCGAGGCAGGAAGCGGCTTGGGCGTCGCCAGCCCGAGGGCGACTTCGAGGTCCTCGTAGCAGCTGTCCGATGGCAGGGCGTTCAACGCCGCGATGATGCGGTTCACCGCCGCCACGGTCGGCGCGAGTTCCGCGGCGCGACGGTTCGCCAGCTGGAGGCTTCCGCCCAAGGCCTCGACCAGCGACGCCCACGACGGCGCCGCAGTCGTGATGCCGTCGCGGACCAATGCGGCGACGCGCCGTTCGGCCGCATGCCAGCTGCTCTTGGGGTCGATCCGACCACGGATCGAGATCTCGTGGGTGGCGATCGGAGGGAGTGCGGTGCTCGGGTCCATGAACACGTCCAGATAGTCAACAATTCACAATGTGAAATTTGACACACTTTGACGAGTTCGGGGTGAACGTTGCACGTGAAACCGCTCTCAGGTCGACGGTGGCCCGCGGAGTTGCTGCCAGGCCATCAGCCCAAGGCCCAGCGCACCCGCAGCGAGCAAGGCCCAGAGCACGACTCGGCCGTTCTTCGCGGGGGCACGCGCCGCGGCGCCCCCGGTGACGGCCCGGGGTCCCAGCCGGGCCTCCGGCAGCTCCGTCCCCCCGGACTGGGCGCGATACGCCGCGAGGGGGGGCTCTAGGTCGGCGATCGACCGGGTCGGGCCGGCATGTCCGACCAGAAGGCGATACGGGGGCCGGCCCGAGGCCATCACCTGGACCATGGCTGGCCGGTAGCTCCACGCCAGCTGCGGAGCGACGCTGCTGCTGTCCAGTACCAGGTCAAGCGGCCCCATGGGCGAGGCATCGATGCCGACGGTGGGGTTCCCGATCGCGGCACCGCCGATATCGACGCGCCACGCCGTGCCCGACGCGATCTGGCGTTCCGGGGCCTCCCCGGTGGCCACCAGGCGGAAGCCGGCGGCACCCGCCGGCGGGGCGAGACGCACCGCCACGGACTCGGCGGGCAAGGCCCCCGGGCCGTCGAAGGCGTAACGGCGGCCGGGTTCGACGACGCGGACGGCCGACTCGACCCACTCGGGCAGCACCTCGGGGTCGACGTCG
>JAJTHD010000271.1 GCA_021297925.1 Lysobacteraceae bacterium | reverse complement strand
CGTTCCCAGTCCGCCAGCATCACCTGCACCCCCAGGGCGACGCCCGCGAGGGCGATCGCGCCGGCGAGCCGCCAGCGGCCGGCGCGCGTGAGGGGTGCGATCTTCGGCGGCGGGCGGACGAAGCTGGGCAGAGGACGCGGCATGGCCGGGGAGTTTACGGGTCTCAGTGCGCCCGGCGACGCCCGGTGATGCGCACCCAGTCCTCGCGTTGTGCCACGACCAGGTCGTCGAACCAGGCCGAGTAGCGCTCGACGAGCGCGCCGTCCTGCCCGATCAGGATGCCGGAGAGCGCGATCACGCCGCCGGGCGCCACGCGGGCCGCGAGGGCCTCGGCCAGCGCATCGAGCGCGACCGCGAGGATGTTCGCCACCACGACCGGGTAGGTCGCGACCGGTTCCTCCGGCGGCAGGAACACGCTCGTGCGGTCGGCGATGCCGTTGCGCAGGGCGTTGTCGGTGGTCGCGAGGATGGCCTGCGGGTCGTTGTCGACGCCGACCGCGCGCGCCGCGCCCAGCTTCAGCGCCGCGAGCGCGAGGATGCCGCTGCCGCAGCCAAAATCGAGCACCGACGTCCCGGCGAGGTCGAGGCCGTCGAGCCATTCGAGGCAGAGCGCGGTGGTCGCGTGCGTGCCGGAGCCGAAGGCGAGGCCCGGGTCGAGCCGCACCACGGCGGCGTTCGCGGCCCGCGCGGCCTCGGGCAGGTCAGGGTCCCACGGCACGATCCAGGTGCGGGTGCCGAAGGCCATCGGCTGGAACTGGTCGAGCCAGGCCCGGACCCAGTCCTGGTCGGCCACCTCGCGGAAGGACGCACTGCCCAAATCGAGGCCCGGATCGGCGGCCTCCAGCGCGGCCAGCAGCGCGTCGCGCGGCACGTCGTCGTCGAACAGTGCGACCACGAGGCAGTCCGCCCACAGCGGCGTCTCGCCGACCCCGGGCTCGAGGATGGCTTGCTCGTTGGGCGTGTCCGCGCGCGGGTCGAGCAGGGTGACGCTCATCGCGCCGACATCGGTCAACGCGCGCTCGTAGCGCGATTCATCGGCGGCGCGGCAGCGCAGGGAAAGTTCAAGGTGGGGCATGGGGGCATTGTAGGGCGGCCGGTCTTTGGGGACTGGTTTGCGCGATCCACGGGGCTGCGCTTAGTCTCCTCCGCGCGGCCCCCCGGCCCGAACACCCAACGACCCCCCATTCCCCGATTTGGCTCAGGACGAGCACCGGACAATCCATGAAGTCCTCCCGATCCCTCCCGGCCTGCATCTGGCAGGCGAACGGCTGCTCTGGTCTTGCCGCGGCAATTCTCATGCTGATGCCTGGCGTTGCGACCTCCGCCGTTGCCGCGACAGCTAACCCGGTAGTCACGGGTCCGAACGGCGTTGAAGAGTATTGCTTCCATGACGCCGGCCGCGGCTTTCCAAACACTTGCGTTCCCAGCGAAGCCGAAGCCGTCCAGCTGATCGAGTCGGTCTTTCCCGAGTACCGGGGGAAGTTGCGGTGGCGGGCACGAGCCGAAGAGCCCCAGTCGCGCCCCGGCCCTTCGGAGATCCTCGCTCAGATTACCTATGGGCCAGAGATCGAGGAGCCAGGAGAGTACGCGCCGTCCGGCTACGCGGTCGGCGGCCACACGAGTGAGCAAGGGTGCGCGCCACTGGGCGGTCCGATCTACCCCGAGAGATGCGCATCCGAATCGGAGTCTTTCTCGATATTCACCTCGAACTTCCAGCGCCACTATCCCGAGTGCACCATCGTCCCAAGCGCCCATGGAAATCACGACCTCCCGCCTGAGATCGGGCAAGCAGATGGACGACGTTGGCAGCCCGCGTTTTTCTTTGCAACGTATCCGGCAGGTCGTCACCTGATTCTCGATTGGAGCTGCCCGAACCTGGTCGATCGGCGCGACTATCAATCCGTCAAGATGACGCCGTTCCGGTGCGCGCAAGGGTTCGATGCTCCAACGGGGCGGTCCAGCGCTTGGCCCAGAGTGTGCCGGCCGCAGCGCGACACGTTCATCATCACCCAGCGCTACTCGCGACCGGCAAGCTGCGCATCGAACACCAGGCCCTGTTTTCCCGCAACGGGTGACAAAGCGCGCTTTGAAACCGACTTCGTTTTCGGAGGTCTGCCGTTCACTCGGTCATGGCATTCCATCGGCGCAAACGGCGATTTTCCGGGGTCGCCAAGGGCATCTATGGGCGCGGGCTGGACGACCTTGCTGTCGCTTCGAGTCATGGGATTCAGCATGTTCCGCGACGCCAATGGCGACGTCGAAGGAATGGACTTCTCGTTGCGCCGAGTGGTCGATGGGCAGGAAGTTGACGTGTACCGCTCAAGGATGCAGCGCGGAAGAGCGCTCATTCGGAGGCATGACCACCTTCAAGTGATCGAAGCCGATGGGCGCGTTTATCGACTGGACTTGGCTGGTCGCCTCTTGGAAGTGTCTGATTCCTCTGATGCATCCATAGGCTATGTGCTTCAGTACGACAGCGACGCTCGCGTGGTCGCCCTACGTGATCGGGCTGGCCGAGTTCTTCGGCTCATCTACGGATCGGCCAAGATCTTGATCCCCATCATCGGCTGCGAGCGAACAAGCCAGCGGCTCGACTGCAACACCGAGCATCGGCTGCCTCGCGTAGTGCGCATCGAGTTGCCCGACGGGCAAGGTATCGACTACCGCTATGACCGCTGGGGCAACCTCGCGCGTGTCGACTACCCCGACGGCCGCTCCCGCATCTACCACTACGGAGAGCCGGATCTTGCCTCGACGGCGAACGGGTACCTCGGCATGCACCAGCTCACCGGCATCAGCGACGAGACCGGTCGTCGGGTTATGCG
>JAJTHD010000050.1 GCA_021297925.1 Lysobacteraceae bacterium | reverse complement strand
GAGGATGGCGGGTTGGGTCACTTCGATCGCCTTACGGTGGGGTGACTCGCGCGCGGCGTGCGCTTCCCTTGCACCGGCCGAAGGCAGGCGCATGGGAGGGGAGTCAGGCGAGCCGGAATTCTAGCCGCGAAGCCCGCGTGATGCCAGCGGAATTCGCCCCCCGGAGGCAGTGTCTCGTTCAGCGAGGCTCCCGGCCGCGTGCGGCTCAGTCCAGGGCCTTCGCCGCCACCCAGTCGCGCATCGTGTAGTGGCCCGGCGGCTGCCCGGCCAGCCATTCGCCCACGGCCAGGGCGCCGCGCGCGAAGATGTCTCGCGAGTTGGCGCGATGGGCCAACTCCACCCGCTCGCCAGCCGAAGCGAACTGCAGCCAGTGCTCGCCGACGATGTCGCCGGCCCGCAGGCTGGCGTAGCGCGGCTCCGCCCCGCCCGCCTTCGCCGAGGCCCCGAGGGCCAGCGCGGTGCCGGAAGGCGCATCCTTCTTGTGGATGTGGTGGCTCTCGACGATGTCGAGGTCCCAACCCGGCAGGGCGCGGGCCGCGCGCTCGACGAGGTCGGACAGGACGGCCACGCCGAGGCTGAAGTTGGCCGACCACAGCACGGGGATGTGGCGGGCCGCCGCGTCGAGGGCCTCGCGCTGCGCCGGTGTCAACCCGGTGGTGCCGCTGACGAAAGCTGCCCCGCGCGCCAGAGCCAGCCCCAGTGCGCCATCGAACGCCTCCGGCAGGCTGAAATCCACCATCAGCGCGAAGGCGGGGGTCTCGGACAGGCGGGCGGCCGGCCACGCGAGCCCCGGGGCGACGCCGGGGATGTCGGCGCGACGGGCGACGGCCGCCACGAGTCGAAGGCCGGGATGCTCGGGCGCCAGCGCGAGGAGGCGCTGGCCCATCCGGCCCGACGCGCCGTGGATCAGGAGATCGATGGGGGTGCTCATGCCCGACAGGCTACGGGCGGGTGCCGTCGATCGGCAATCGCCGCGCCGGCGTCAGCCGGTCATCCGGTCCCAGAAGGCCCGCACGCCGTCGAAGAAGGTGCTCGACTTCGGGGAGTGCCGCGCGGCGTCCTCGCCTTGGAAGGTCTGTTCGAACTCCTCCAGCAGTTCGCGCTGGCGAGCGGTCAGGTTGACCGGCGTCTCGACGACGACGCGGGCGTGCAGGTCGCCGGGCGCGCGCGAACGCACGGAGCGCACGCCCTTGCCGCGCAGGCGGAAGAGCTTGCCGGTCTGCGTCTCCGCAGGGATCTTGATCTCCACCTCGCCCTCGAGCGTCGGCACCGCGATGCTGGCGCCGAGCGCCGCTTGCGAGAACCGCAGCGGGATCTCGCAGTAGAGGTCGTCGCCCTCGCGCTCGAACACGGGGTGCGGCCGCACCTGGATGTCGACGTACAGATCGCCGCTGGGCGCGCCGGGCTGGCCCACCTCGCCCTCGCCCTGCAGCCGGATGCGGTCGCCGGTGTCGACGCCCGCAGGGATCTTCACCGACAGCGTCTTCTCCTGCCGCACGCGGCCGGTGCCGTGGCAGGCCTTGCAGGGCTTGGGGATCACCTTGCCACTGCCGCCGCAGGACGGGCAGGTCTGCTGCATCTGGAAAATGCCGCGCTGCATGCGGACCTGGCCGACGCCTCGGCAGGTGCCGCAGGTCTCGGTCTTCCTGTCCTCGGCGCCGGTGCCGTCGCAGGCACCGCAGTTCGCCATCGTCGGCACCTCGATGCGCTTCTCGATGCCGGCGACGGCCTCCTCGAGGTCGAGCTCCATCACGTAGCGCAGGTCGGAACCGCGTCGCGGGCCGCCGCGCTGGCGACCACCGCCGAAGATGTCGCCGAAGATGTCGCCGAAGATGTCGTCCATGTCGGCGTAGCCACCCGGGCCACCACCACCGCCCGTGCCCTGCTCGAAGGCGGCATGGCCGTGCTGGTCGTAGATGCGGCGCTTGTTCGCATCCGAGAGGACGTCGTAGGCCTCCTTGGCCTCCTTGAACGCCTCCTCCGCCGCCGCGTCGCCCGGGTTGCGGTCGGGGTGGTGCTTCATCGCGAGGCGGCGGTAGGCCTTCTTGAGCTCGTCGTCCGACGCGCCCTTCGAAACGCCCAGCACTTCGTAGTAATCCCGCTTGCTCATCGCCGCCCCGTCACCTGCCGCGTTCTGCGCACGGCGTCGTCAATACGCGGCGGATCGTCGTCATCCGACACCCGCCATCCCAAGCCAAGACCGCGGCCGCGTTGACCGGCTTGACCGGTCGAACGCGGCCCGTTGATCCATGCGAGCCGAAGGCTCGGGTGGATAACGTCACTTGTCCTTCTTCACCTCGGTGAACTCGGCGTCGACCACGTCGTCCGCCTTGGCACCCGGGGCCGCACCGGACGCACCCGCGTCCGACGGGCCGGCCGAGGCGGCGGCGTACAGCGACTGCGCCGCCTGCGCGAGCGCGTTCGTCTTGGCCTCGATCGGCGCCTTGTCGTCGCCCTTCATCGCCGCCTCGAGGTCGGACAGCGCCGACTCGATCGACGCGAGCTGCTCGCCCGGCACCTTGCTGCCGTGCTCCTTGATCGCGCTGCGGGTCTGGTGGACGAGGGCATCGGCCTGGTTGCGGGCCTGCACCAGCTCATGGAACTTCTTGTCCTCCTCGCGGTTCGCCTCGGCGTCCGCGACCATGCGCTGGATCTCGTCCTCGGAAAGGCCCGAGCCGGCCTTGATCTCGATCTTCTGCTCCTTGCCCGTCTTCTTGTCCTTGGCGGAGACGTGGAGGATGCCGTTGGCGTCGATGTCGAAGGTGACCTCCACCTGCGGCATGCCGCGCGGGGCGGGCTCGATGCCGGCGAGGTCGAAGCGGGCCAGCGACTTGTTGTAGCGGGCCTGCTCGCGCTCGCCCTGCAGCACGTGCACGGTGACCGCGCTCTGGTTGTCCTCGGCGGTGCTGAAGACCTGCGAGGCGCGGGTCGGGATGGTGGTGTTCTTCTCGATGATCTTGGTCATCACGCCGCCGAGGGTCTCGATGCCCAGCGACAGCGGGGTGACGTCGAGCAGCAGCACGTCCTTGACGGTACCGCCCAGCACGCCGCCCTGGATCGCGGCGCCGACGGCCACCGCCTCGTCCGGGTTGACGTCCTTGCGCGGCTCCTTGCCGAAGAACTCGGCCACGGCCTGCTGGACCTTCGGCATGCGGGTCATGCCGCCGACGAGGATCACGTCGGTGATCTCCGAGGCGCGCAGGCCGGCGTCGTTCAGCGCGATGCGGCAGGGCTCGATCGACTTCTTGACGAGGTCATCGACGAGGGCCTCCAGCTTGGCGCGGGTCAACTTGATCGCGAGGTGCTTCGGGCCCGAGGCGTCGGCCGTGATATACGGCAGGTTGACCTCGGTCTGCTGCGAGCTGGACAGTTCGATCTTGGCGCGCTCTGCGGCGTCCTTCAGGCGCTGCAGGGCCATCGGGTCCTTGCGCAGGTCGATGCCCTGCTCCTTCTGGAACTCCTCGACCAGGTAATCGATGACGCGCTTGTCGAAGTCCTCGCCGCCGAGGAAGGTGTCGCCATTGGTGGCCAGCACCTCGAACTGCTTCTCGCCGTCGATGTTGGCGATCTCGATGATCGACACGTCGAAGGTGCCGCCGCCGAGGTCGTACACGGCGATCTTGCGGTCCTTGGTGTCGCCCTTGTCGAGGCCGTAGGCCAGCGCGGCCGCGGTAGGCTCGTTGATGATGCGCTTGACCTCGAGCCCCGCGATGCGGCCGGCGTCCTTGGTCGCCTGGCGCTGCGAGTCGTTGAAGTAGGCCGGCACGGTGATCACGGCCTCGGTGACCGCCTCGCCCAGGTAGGCCTCGGCGGTCTTCTTCATCTTGGCCAGCACCTCGGCCGAGATCTGCTGCGGCGCCATCTTCTTGCCGTCGGCGGTCGACACCCAGGCGTCGCCGTTCTCGTGCTGGACGATGCCGTAGGGCACGAGGTCGATGTCCTTCTGCACCTCGGCGTCGCCGAAGCGGCGGCCGATCAGGCGCTTGACGGCATGGAACGTGTTCTTGGGGTTGGTGACGGCCTGGCGCTTCGCGGATGCGCCCACGATCGTCTCGCCGTCCTTGGTGAAGGCGACGATGGACGGCGTGGTGCGGTCGCCTTCCGCGTTCTCGATCACCTTGACGTTGCCGCCTTCCATGATCGCGACGCAGCTGTTCGTGGTGCCAAGGTCGATGCCGATGATCTTGCCCATGGGAGTCTCCTCGGGAGTTCTGTGTTCGGTTCGGGGCCGGCGCGTGGCGCCGTGGACTGGTGACTCAGGTGGGTGGTGCCGCGCGGCTTTTCAAGTGGCCGTCACGCGCGCGCCGCCCGGGATTCAGGCGTCGGCGGCGACGACGACCAGAGCGGGACGCAGCAGGCGGTCGTTGAGCACATAACCCTTCTGGAAGACCTCGAGCACGGTGCCGGCGGCGACACCCTCCGGGGCCGGAGCCTGCGTCACGGCCTGATGGCGCTCCGGGTCGAAGGGCGAACCCTTGGGGTCGACCTCGACGAGGCCGTTGTCCGCGGCGGTCTTGAGCAGCTGCTTGAGGGTCAGCTCCAGGCCTTCGCGCAGCGGGTGGGCCTCGATGCCCGCGGCCTTGAGGCCCGCGTGCAGGCTGTCGAACACCGGCAGCAGGTCGCCGAGCAGGCGCTCGTTGGCGAAGCGGCGGGCGGTCTCGAGCTCGCGGGCCATGCGCCGACGCTGGTTCTCCAGTTCGGCGCGCTCCCGCAGGGACTCCTCGCGCAGCTGGGCGAGGGCGACGCGGAGGTCGGCGTTCTCGGCCGCGAGATCCGGCTCGCCGTCGTGGTGGTCGGCCGGCGCGGCGCCGGCCGTCGCCTCGGCCGGATCGGCCGGGTTCGGTTCGTGGTTCATCGAGGTTCCCCGCCGCGGATCGCGGCTGTTCGAAGCAGTCGGGCGGGGTTATGGGGCCGGGGCGGCGTCTTTCAAGGCCTGCCCGACCAGATCGGCGGTGGCCTGAACCATCGGGATGACCTGCTCGTAGGCCATGCGGGTCGGCCCGATCACGCCCAGCACGCCCAGCACCCGGCCGTTGACCGCATACGGCGCCGTCACGACGGTGCAACCGCCCAACGGCGCAAGGCCGGTTTCCTCGCCGATGAAGATGCGGACACCCTGCGCGCGCGAGCAGCGTTCCAGCAGGCCGAGCAGTTCGCGCTTTTGGGCGAAGGCGTCGAACAGGCCGCGCAGTCGCTCGAGGTCGGCAAGGTCCGG
>JAJTHD010000142.1 GCA_021297925.1 Lysobacteraceae bacterium | reverse complement strand
CGGCTTCGAGATCCGCCCGGTGGAAGCCTTCCGCGCCGCCTCGGCAGCCGGCGGCAGCTACCAGGGCCCGAGCCAGGACGGCACGCGCCCGGGCGTGTTCTACGTCAACACCTACGACCTGCCGAGCCGCAAGAACTGGGACCGCGACGCGCTCTACCTGCATGAAGCCGTGCCCGGCCACCACTTCCAGATCGCGCTGCAGCAGGAGCTCACCGACCTGCCGATGTTCCGCCGCTTCGGTGGCGAGACCGCCTTCGCAGAGGGCTGGGGCCTTTACGCCGAGTCGCTGGGCAAGGAACTCGGCGCCTACGACACGCCGCAGCAGTACTTCGGCCGCCTGCAGGCCGAGATCTGGCGCGCCATCCGCCTCGTCGTCGACACCGGTCTGCACAGCAAAGGTTGGACGCGCGAGCAGGTCATCGCGTACATGAAGGCCAACTCGGCGACGACCGACACCGAGGCCGTCTCGGAAGCCGAGCGCTACATCGCCATCCCAGGCCAGGCGCTGGCCTACAAGATCGGCGAGCTGAAGATCCTCGAGCTGCGCGCCCGCGCGGAGGAAGCGCTCGGCGACCGCTTCGACATCAAGGCCTTCCACGCCGAGGTGCTCGAAGACGGCTCGCTGCCGCTCTCGGTGCTCGAGGCGAAGCTCGACCGCTTCATCGCGGCACGCAAGGGCTGAGGCGCGCACCGTGGCCGAAGCGGACGCGCGCCGCCGCGCCGCCATCGTGGTGTTCGACGAGGTCGAGGTGCTCGACTTCGCCGGGCCCTTCGAGGTGTTCTCGGCGCTGCGGCTCGACGAGGCCACGCGGCGCGAGTCCGCCTCGCCGTACGAGGTGATCGTGGCCGGTGTGCGGCCGGGCCTCGTGCACTGTCGCGGCGGGCTCAAGGTGCAACCCGACACGACCATCGCCGAACTCGATCCCGCCTCGCTCGACACCCTCGTGGTGCCGGGTGGCTATGGCGTGCGGCCGCTGCTGCAGGACCCGGATTTCCTCGCCTGGCTTCGCCGGGCCGCGCCGCAGCCGCGCCGGTTGGCGTCGGTGTGCACGGGCAGCCTGCTGCTCGCGGAAGCCGGGCAACTCGATGGCGTGCGGGCCACCACGCACTGGAAGAGCCTCGAATGGATGGCGCGCGACTGGCCGTCGGTACAGGTGCAGCGCGACCGGCATTGGGTGATCGACGGGCGCATCGCCACGTCGGCCGGGATCAGCGCCGGCATCGACCTCGCGCTGAAGCTCATCGCGGCGGATTTCGGCGAAGCGCTGGCACGCGCCACCGCGGCGCACATGGAGTACCCCTGGCCCGAGGCCGCGCACCGGCGCGTCGCACTCGGCTGACGCCCCGGAGATTGCCGCCGCGCCGCGGGCATGGCAGCGTGCCGCCAGCCCCATGGAGCGTGCGCGATGACCCAGCCCAGAGACGACTCGGCGAACGCCAACGCCGAAGTGCTGCCGACGCGCACCACGCCGACCTGGGAGATGGAGATCCTGCTCTCGGGCGCGACGGTGTTCGCGCTATTCAAGGCCTACGTCGAACTGAATGTCGCGATCTTTTGGCTGTTCGAGCGGCTGCCGCGAGACCTCGGCGGCTTGGTGGCCCCGCTGGGACTGTACGTGCAGGGCGGTGTCCTAGGGCTGGCGCTCGGCTTCCTCGTGCACCTGCTGCTGCGCGCCGTGTGGGTGTCGCTGGTGGGGCTGCGCTCGGTGGACCCGGAGGGCCGGCTGCGCCACAACGAGAACCTCGGCCCAACGCAGCGCACGCTGCTCGGCGAGGCGCTCGATGCCCTGCCCCTGAGGATCGCCGCGCTCGACGACGCCGCCACCCTGGTGTTCGGCGCGGCGCTCGGCCTCGCGAAGATGATGGCCGGGCTGACGCTGACGCTCGGCGCGACGGTCCTGCTGGCCTATGCCGTCGCGAAGGGCCTCGGGCTCGACGCGCACCTCGCCGCGATCTCCTTCACCTTCATGGCCGTCTGGCTCCTGCCACTGATGCTGGCCACGCTCGTGGACAACCACGCCGGCAAGCACGGGCGCCCGGCGCCGCGCTGGGTCACGCCGGTCCTCCGCGGCTATGCGCTGGCGGGATTCACCGCCGAGCAGAACCTCGGCACCACGATGGCCACCTACCGCATCGCGGGGGCGAAGCGGGGCTGGCGGGCGCAGTTGGCCATCGCCGCCATCGTGACCAGCGTCATCCTCGTGGCCCTGATGGTCCCGGTGTTGCAGAACCGGGGCGTCGGCGGCCTGCTCGACGGCGCCTTCCCCGAACTGCGCGCCGGGGATGCGGGCACCGCAAGGTCCCCCCACTATTTGGACCGTCAGCGCCCCGGTGACGTCCAGCACGCGCCCGCGCTCGCCAGCGACGTGCTCACCGGCCCCTACGCCAAGCTCTGGATCCCCTACGTGCCGGAGTGGCACGACGCAGTGCTGGCCCGCTGCACGCCCCAGGGGCGCACGGACTGGCGGGCCGACGTCGCGGCCAGCCGCGCCGTACTCGACTGCCTTGCCGCCACACAGCCGATCCGACTGGAAGGACGCCCGGTCGATGCGCTGTGGTGGTGGAGCGAGGATGCGCGGCACGACCGCCGCGGTTTCCAGGTGATGATCGACCTGCGGGCCCTGCGCACCGGACCGTTCCTGCTGGAGATCGACCAGCCCGAATCGCAGCGGAAGCTCGATGACAACGCCACGGGCCACGACGACCTGCCGTGGCGCATCCCGTTCTGGCGCTGAGGCCGGCGGGCGCCGGTCAGCGTGACCCCGCGACCGCCTCGGCGTGGCGGCGGCTCACTTCGTTCCAATTCACGACGTCCCACCAGGCCGCGATGTAGTCGCCGCGCAGATTGCGGTACTTGAGGTAGTAGGCGTGCTCCCACACGTCCAGCCCGAGCACCGGCGTGCCGCGCACTTCGGCCACGTCCATCAGCGGATTGTCCTGGTTGGGTGTGCTGGTGATGGCGAGCGTGCCGTCCGCCTTGACGATCAGCCACGCCCAGCCGGAGCCGAAGCGGGTGGCCGCGGCCTGCGAGAACTGCTGCTTCATGGCGTCCATCGACCCGAACGCGGCAGTGATCGCCGCGGCCAGTTCGGCCGAGGGCGCGCCGCCCTGCCCTGCCGGCGCCATCACCGACCAGAACAGGCTGTGGTTGTAATGGCCGCCGAGGTTGTTGCGCACGCCGGCCGGCAGCGTGGAGACACGCGCCAGCACGGGCTCGATGGTGCCGTCCTTGAGCTCGGGGACCGTGGCCGACAGCTGGTTCAGCGCGTTCACCTGCGCCCCGTGGTGGCGCTGGTGGTGGATCGTCATGGTCTCGGCGTCGATCGCCGGCTCGAGCGCGTCGGCCACATAGGGCAGCGGCGGAAGCACGTAAGGGCCTTGGGCAACCGGGGCCGCGGCGGTCGCCGGGGCGGCGGGCGCCTGGGCCGAGACCGGCAGGACGATGGCAAAACTCAGCGCAAGGGCGATGGGGGCGAGGCGCATGGGGGCTCCGACGGCATTGGGAGGCGCCATCGTGGCCGCCTCGTCGTCGGCGGCGCGTCATGCCCCCCCCGCGCACGCCCGGCTCGACGACGGCCATACTCCGCAAGTCGACCGCTCTTTCCGATCCACCATGCTCTGGAAACGCGCCCTGTTCTGGGGGCTCATGCCTCTCGCCGCCCCTCAGGGGCTGCACCTGAAACGCACGGCCCCCCGGTTCGCGCCCGCGCCGGGCGCACGCGAGGGCTGGGTCGGCGAAGGCCCGACGCTTCGCCTGCTGGCGGTCGGCGATTCGGTCATCGATGGCGTCGGCTGCCCCAGCATCGAACAAGCCTTGCCCGGCCACGTCGCCCGGCAGCTGGCCGCACGCCATGGCCGCGGCGTGCATTGGCAGGCGATCGGCCGCACCGGCGCCTGCGTCGGCGAACTCGTCGAGGAAGTGCTTCCCCGGATCCCCGTCGCCCCACGCGACCTGGTGCTGGTCTCCGTGGGCGTGAACGACGTCTCGGGCCTGACGCGGACGGCCCACTTCCGGGATCGACTGCATCGGCTGCTCGACGGCCTCCAGTCCCGGGCACCGGGCGCACGCGTGCTGCTGTGCGGACTGCCGCGCATGCAGCACTTCCCGCTACTGCCGCAACCGCTGCGCTACGCCGCGGGAGTGCGCGCGCAGACCCTCGATGCGATCGCGGCCGACGTGGCCATCGCCCGCGAGGGCGTGCTGCACGAGCCCACCACCTACGTGCCCCGCCCCGACGAGTTCGCGCCCGACGGCTACCACGCGAACGCCGCGACCCAAGGCGCTTGGGCCCGGATCCTCGTCGAGCGGCTGGCGGGACGCTGGACCCCGGGGGGGCTTGACGGCGCTGGCACACTGCCCGGGATGTCCCTTCGCCCCCGGAGCCCCGCATGACCCCGCTTGCCCACCAAGTCCCCACGCCGGCGCAGGCACCGGCCGGCACCACGCTGACGATCACCCGACCCGACGACTGGCACCTGCACCTGCGCGACGGCGAGCAGCTGAAGGCCGTCCTTCCCCATACCGCGGCGCAGTTCCGGCGCGCGATCGTGATGCCGAACCTCAAGCCGCCGATCACCACCACGGCGCTGGCTGGGGCCTACCGCGAACGCATCCTCGCCGCGCGCCCCGAGGGCTCGGATTTCGAGCCGCTGATGACGCTGTACCTGACCGACAACACGCCGGCGGACGAGATCCGGCGGGCGAAGGACAGCGGGTTCGTGCACGCGGTGAAGCTCTATCCCGCCGGCGCCACGACCAACTCCGATTCCGGCGTCACCGACCTCAAGCACACGTACAAGGCGCTCGAAGCCATGCAGGAGGTCGGCATGGTGCTGGCCATCCACGGCGAGGTGACCGACCGCGACATCGATGTCTTCGACCGCGAGAAGGTCTTCATCGAGGAGAAGCTCATCCCGCTTCGCAGCGACTTTCCCGGCCTGCGGGTGGTGTTCGAGCACATCACGACGAAGGACGCCGCCGACTACGTCCGCGACTCGGGCGGCGACATCGCCGCGACGATCACGGCGCACCACCTGCTCTACAACCGGAACGCGATGTTCACCGGCGGCATCCGCCCGCACTACTACTGCCTGCCCGTGCTCAAGCGCGAAGTGCACCGCAAGGCCCTGCTCGACGCGGCGACCGGCGGCGATCCCCGCTACTTCCTCGGCACGGATTCGGCCCCTCACGCGAAGGGCGACAAGGAATCGGAGTGCGGCTGCGCCGGCTGCTACACGGCCCTGCACGCGCTGGAACTCTATGCCACGGCCTTCGAGGCCGCGGGGCGGCTGGACCGCCTCGAGGGCTTCGCCAGCCACTTCGGGCCGGAGTTCTACCGCCTGCCGCGGAACACAGGTACCGTTTCCCTCCGGAAGGCGGAGTGGACCATCCCGACGGCCCTGCCCTACGGCGACCGCGTGGTGGTGCCGCTGGCCCATGGGGAGACCTTGGGCTGGTGCTTCGCCGCCTGATTCCCACCAGCAAGGAGAGCAAGGCATGTCCGTGGATCCGATCGGTGTCGTTCCGGCCTCCCTGGGATTCCGCCAGCTGAGGCTCCGGCCGAAGACACTGGTGCAACTCTCGGCATCCGGCGACGGCGCGGCCCCCGAGGATTGGCTGTTCGCCGCGGCGATCGAGGGCCGCGGCCTGATGCTGGCGCCCGTGCCGGGACGGAAGATGGGCCCGATGGCGAAGAATGCGCGCTTCCTCGTGCAGGGATTCACGGGACAGTACGACTTCCGCTTCGAGACCGGGCTGCTGGGCGTCTTCGACGTGCCCTTCCACTACGCGCTGCTCGGATGGCCGGACCGCGTGGACGGGCGGCTGGTCCGGCAAGCCCTGCGCATCCGGACCCTGCTGCCGGCGACCCTGGTCGGCGGCGAGGGGCCGGGCGGCACCGGGCAGCGCGCGTCGATCGTCGACCTCAGCGCGGCCGGGGCGCTCGTCGAGACGGCGACCCCCATCGGGGACGTCGGGACGCCGGCCCGCCTCGTCTTCACGGTCGAAGCGGAGGGCGAGCGACTGCAGATCACCGCCCACGCCGCGGTCTGCCACCGTCGCACCCTCGATCACCCGGTGCGCGAGCGCGTCGGCCTGAGTTTCCGGGCCCTGCCGAAACCCGAGCGCCTGATGCTGTCGCTTTACTTGGCGAAGATGGCGGCCGAGCTCGACCCCTGATCAGAGGTCGCGGACGAGGTCCCGCTTCGCGGATGCCACGTGGGCGCCGTACTCGCGTTGCAGCAGGGACGACAGCGCGGCGCGGGGCGCCTCCTCCCCGTGGACCAGCACGACCGGAGTGCGTCCGCCGATGCCGGCGTACCAGCGGGCCAGCGCCGGCTGGTCGGCGTGCGCCGACAGTCCGCCGACCGTGTGGCGCTGGGCCCGGACGGTGATGTCGTACCCGAGGATGCGCACCCATGGCGCACCGTCCACGAGACGGCGGCCGAGCGTGCCCTGCGCCTGGTAGCCGACGAACAGGACGTGGTTGCGTTCGTAGGGCAGCTGGTGCCGGAGGTGGTGCCTCACGCGGCCGCCGTTGCACATGCCGGAGCCCGCGATGATGATCGCGCCCGAACGGATCTGGTTGATCGCCATCGACTGCGCCTGGTCGACGCAGAGGTGCAGGTTGCGCAAGCGGAACGGATGGGATTTGCCGGCCCAGACGCCGCGGGCCTCCTCGTCGAAGAGGTCGGTGTGGCGGTCGTAGGCCTCGATCACCCGGATCGCCATCGGGCTGTCGAGGAAGATGTGCCAGCGCGAGAGCCCCCAATCGTCGTAGTGGCGCGCGAACCAGTAGAGCAGCTCCTGGCTGCGCCCGACCGCGAAGGCCGGGATGACCACGTTGCCGCCGTCCCGCCACGCATCGTGGAAGAGGCGGCCGAGTTCATCGACCGTGGCGGCCTGCTGGCGGTGGGCACGGTCGCCGTAGGTGCTCTCGAGCAGGACCAGGTCGGCCTTCGGCGGGATCTCGGCATCGCGCAGGATGGGCGTTCCTTTCGGCCCGAGGTCGCCCGAGTAGACCAGCGTCTTCGGCGCCGGGCCCGAGGTGTCGACGAGTTCCACGCTCGCCGACCCGAGGATGTGCCCGGCATCGCGGAGGGTGACGACGAGGCCGGGGAACAGCGTCGTCGCCACGCGGTACTCGAGGCCACGGACGAGGCGCAACACGGCCTGCACGTCGGACAGGGTGAACAGCGGGGTGAGGTCGTCCTCGTCCACGCCGCGACCCTGCGCCCGCCGTCGGGCAGCGCGCTCGGCGTCGGCCTCGGCGAGGCGCGCCGCGTCCTCCAGCATCACGCGCAGGAGATCGGCCGTGGCGCGATGGGTCCAGATCGGCCCGTCGAAGCCCTGCTGCACCAGCAGCGGCAGCCGCCCGCAGTGGTCCAGGTGGGCATGGCTCAGCACCACCGCGTCGATCTTGGCCGGGTCGAAGGGGAAGGGCTCGCGGTTGCGCCGCTCGTCCTCGCGCCCCCCCTGGATCAGGCCGCAATCCAGCAGAAGGCGGCGTCCTGCGGCCTCCACCTCGTGGCAGGAACCGGTGACCTCGCCGGCAGCGCCGTGGAATCGAATGCGCATCGCGGGCTCAGCGCGAGGCCGCTTCGAGTTCCGCCACCATGCGCGGGGACGGGAACGCCTGCTCCATCACCCACATCATGTAGCGCGAATCGACCGCGATCATCCGCGTCATCGCCGGATCGAAGACCCAGTTGCTGCTGACAGACTCCCAGTTGCCGTCGAAGGCGAGGCCGACCAGCCGGCCGCGCGCGTCCAGCACCGGCGAGCCCGAGTTGCCGCCGGTGATGTCGAGGTCGGAGAGGAAGTTGACCGGGACGGTGCCGAGCGCCTTGTCCTCGCGTCCGCCCCAGCGCTTCGCGGCGATGGCATCGAGCTGGGCCCGCGGGGCGTCGAAAGGCTCGACGCCGGTCGCCTTCGCGGCGAGGCCCTCCAGCGTCGTGAAGGGCGTGTAGGCCACGCCGTCGCGCGGTGCGTACCCCATGACGTTGCCGAAGGTGATGCGCAGGCTGAGATTCGCGTCCGGATAAACGAAGCCGCCGTTGGCGCGGCGGAAGGCCTGCACGCCGGCAAGGTACAGCGGGCGGTAAAGCGCGGCTTCGCCGGCGCGGGCCCGGGCCTCGTCCTCGATGCCCTTGTAGGTCGGGAAGAGCGCCACGGCGAGCTTCAGCAGCGAATCGGCGGACGCCTCGAGCTCGGCGGCGCTGCGACCCAGCAGGGCGACGCGGGCGTCCCCCCCCTCGAGCCCGGTCTTGCCATAGAGCGCGTCGAGACCGGCGCGGATCGCTGCGGGACTGCCGTCGCCGACGACCGCATCCAGGGCGGCGACGCGCTGCGCCGCCGGCAGCTTGGCGTACTCCGCCAGCCAGTAGGCCATCAGCTCGACCTCCATCGCGCGGACGTAGCGCCGCTCGAGCTGGCGCTGCGCGCCCTCGATGGCGGCGCGATCGCGCTGCTGGAAGCCGGGCGCGCGCTCGAGGTCCGGCTTGGCGGACTCGACCGCGAGGCGGTAGGCCTGCCGCAGCGAGCCGAACAGCCCGGTATTGCCGATCTGGCCGAGGACGAGGTCGCGCTCGCGCGTGGCGCGGGCCTGCGCGGCGAGCGCGACGAGGCGCTGGTGGGCGGCGATGGCGTCGAGCTGCGCCGCGGTGTTCAGGCCTTGCGCGCCGGGCGCACCGGCCTTCAGCCAGTCGAGCACGGCCTTCTCGTCGGCCTGCTTGGTTGCCAGCGCGTCGATGCGCTTGAAGCCCTCGAGCTGGCCGTCCCAGTTCTTCATGGCGTTCTGCCAATTGCGGATCGTGGCGGCGTACTTGACCTCGATGTCCTTGTCCGCCTTCCCGGCCTTCTCCACCAGCGCGACCATGTTCTTGAGGTGCTGGCCGACGACCGGGTACTGCCAGCCCGCGACGTTCTGGAACTCGTCGAACAGCGCGTAACGGTTGGTCTGGCCCGGGTAGCCCGCCACCATCACGAAGTCACCGGCCTCGAGCGGCTGGTCGGCGAGCTTCAGCCAATGCTTCGGGCGGTAGGGCACGTTGTCCTTCGAGAACGGCGCGGGCTTGCCGTCCGGGCCGACGTAAGCGCGGTAGAACGTGAAGTCGCCCGTGTGGCGCGGCCACATCCAGTTGTCGACCTCGCCGCCGTAGTTGCCGATGGAGGACGGCGGGGCGTAGACGAGGCGCACGTCGCGGATCTCGAGCTGGCGGAACAGGCGGTAGGTCTGGCCGCCAAAGAACGCGTACAGGGTGCAGCGGTAGCCGGGATCGCTCTCGCATTCGGCGATCAGGGCCTTCTGCTTCGCTTCCAACGCGTTCTGGCGGGCGAGGCCGTCGGCGGCGCCCGCGAGGGCGGCCCGCATGTCCGCAGTGACGTCGGTGATGCGGTCCATCACGAACACGCGGGCGTTCGGGCCGGCCGACAGCTCCTCTGCGTTCGTCGCGGCGTTGTGTCCGAGCGCCATGAGGTTCTTCTCGGGCGTCGAGTTGAGCTGGATCGCGCCATACGCGCAGTGGTGGTTGGTGGCGACGAGACCCTCCGGCGAGACGAAGCTGGCCGTGCAGCCCCCCAGCGCGACCACCGCGCCCATCGGGTCCCCGGTGAGGTCGGCCAACTGCTCCGGCGAGAGCGCCAGCCCGGCCTGCTTGAGCGGCCCGGCGATCTCGGGCAGTTGCTGGGGCACCCACATGCCCTCGCGGGCGGCCACGGGCAGGGCGAACAGGGTGGCGGCCACGGCGGCCGCGAGGGGAAGTCGACGCATCGGAGGGAGCCCATGTCGGAAAGCGGAGGCGCCGAGTCTAGCCCCGCACGCCCCCTCCCCACCCTGCCGGAAGTCCTGTCCGCGGGCGGAGTCGTCGCATGGCTGGGACTCGGCCAGCGAGGCGCCTAGACTGGCCTCCGGTCCAGAGGAGAGCCCCGGTGCGAGCGGACGAGATCGTCATCT
>JAJTHD010000272.1 GCA_021297925.1 Lysobacteraceae bacterium | reverse complement strand
CGGTCGGAAGTCGCCCCAGCGTACACTGCGGCCCCCATCCCGCACCCCGTCCCCATGCCCGAGCTGCCCGAGGTCGAGACCACCCGACGCGGTCTCGCGCCCCATCTGGAGGGCCGGCGGATCACGGGCGTGACCCTGCGTCGGCCGGACCTCCGCTGGCCCATTCCCGCCGACGTGCGGGTGCGCCTTCCCGGCCAGCGCATCGAGGCCGTCGAGCGCCGCGCCAAGTACCTGCTCACGCATACCGCTGCCGGCGCGGCCCTCTGGCACCTCGGCATGAGCGGCGTGATGCGGGTGCTGCCCGCCTCGACGCCGCTCGGGCCGCACGACCACGTCGATGTGGGTCTGGACGACGGCCGCGTGCTGCGCTTCACCGACCCGCGCCGCTTCGGCTGCCTGCTGTGGCAGCCGCCGGGCGAGGTGCACGACCTGCTCGCCGGCCTCGGCCCCGAGCCGCTGTCCGACGCGTTCACCGGCGACACGTTGTTCGCCGCGTCGCGCGGCAAGAAGGCCTCGGTCAAGACCTTCGTGATGGACCAGGCCGTGGTCGTCGGCGTGGGCAACATCTACGCGGCCGAAGCCCTGTTCGAAGCCGGCATCCGCCCGACCACGCCGGCGGGCCGCGTCACCCGCGAGCGCTACGACCGCCTCGCGGCGGCGGTGAAGCGCATCCTCGGCTACGCCATCGAGCGCGGCGGCACCACGCTGCGCGATTTCCTGAACCCCGATGGCCTGCCGGGCTACTTCGAGCAGGAGCTGTTCGTCTACGGTCGCGAGGGCGAGGCCTGCAAGGTCTGCGGCACGGCGCTGAAGGGCCAGCGGCTGGGGCAGCGCGCCACCGTGTGGTGCCCGCGCTGCCAGCGCTGAGCGGAAACCTGCTGGAGGCCCGCGAGCCGGGCCCGCGCAGCGCCTACTTCGGCGCGTCGAACAGCGCCGCCATCGCCGCGAGGTGGGCGCGGCCGCGGGCTTTCTTCGATTCGGCTTCGGCCTCCGGGTCGGCGCCGTCGCGCTGCAGGTCGCTTTGCGGCAGCTCGTCGAGGAAGCGGCTGGGGGCCAGCTTGATGGTGTCGCCCCAGCGCTTGGTCTCCAGCGAGTGCGAAAGCACGAGGTGCTCCTTGGCGCGGGTGATGCCGACGTAGAGCAGGCGGCGCTCCTCGTCGATGCGGCCTTCCTCCATGCTGGCCTCGTGCGGCAGGGTGCCGTCCTCGAGGCCGACCAGGAACACCGCGCGGAACTCCAGGCCCTTGCTGCCGTGCAGGCTCATGAGCCGCACGGCGTTGCCGGGTTCGCCGCGATCGGCGTGGCTGAGCAACATCATCTGTGCGGCGAGGTCGCCGACGCTGCTCTTCGGGCCGTCGAACCAGTCGGCCAGCTCGTCGAGGTTCGCTTTGCGGCGCTCGTAGCCGGCCTTGTCCTTGCTCATCGCGCGGAAGGCCTCGAGCATGCCGCTGCGCTCGGCCAGCGCCAGCACGAGGTCCTTCGCCGGCATGCGCTCCGCGTCGTCCCGGAGCCGATCAATGATCCCGGTGAACTCGCCGAGCGCGGCCGCGATGCGCGGCTGCAGCTGCTTCAAGATCGACATCTGCCGCGCCGCGCCGTCCAGCGACAGGTGGTGCTGCTGGGCCAGCTCCGCGAGCTTCGCCAGCGAGGTGCCGCCGATGCCGCGCGCCGGCGAGGCGACCGAGCGCAGGAAGGCGGCGTCGTCGTCCGCATTGGCGACGAGGCGCAGCCACGCGAGGGCGTCCTTCACTTCCGCACGTTCGAGGAAGGCCGTGCCGCCGGTCAGGTGGTAGGGGATGCGCAGCAGCTGCAGCGATTTCTCCAGCGCCCGGCTCTGGTGGTTGCCACGAAAGAGCACGGCAAAGTCACCGAACGGAATCTCCTTGGCCTTGTTCAGGTAGTCGATCTCCGCGGCGACGCGGTCGGCCTCGTGCTCGCTGTTCTCGCAGCGCCAGACCTTGATCTTGTCGCCTTCGCGCTGGTCGCTCCACAGCGTTTTCAGATGCTCGTGCGGGTTGTTGGCGATCAGGGTGTTCGCCAGCCGCAGGATGCGTGCGCCGCAGCGGTAGTTCTGCTCGAGCTTGATGATCTTCAGCGCCGGGTAATCGCTGGCGAGCAGATTGAGGTTCTCCGGCTGCGCGCCGCGCCAGGCGTAGATGCTCTGGTCGTCGTCGCCCACGCAGGTGAAGCTGCCCTTCGGGCCGGCCAGCTGCTTCAACAGCCGGTACTGCGCGCCGTTGGTGTCCTGACACTCGTCGACCAGCAGGTAGCGCAGGCGCTCGCGCCAGCCGGCGGCGAAGTCGGGATCGGTCTCCAGCATCTGCACCGGCAGGCGGATCAGGTCGTCGAAATCCACCGCGTTGAAGGCCGCGAGGCGCTGCTGGTACTTCGCGTAGAGGCTTGCGGCCTCGCGCTCGACAGCGGACTTGGCGAGTTCCATCGCCTGCTCGGGCGTCATCGCCTCGTTCTTCGCCCGCGAGACGAGCCCGCGCAGCCGCTCCAGCACATCGTTCTTGGTGCCCGGCGGCATCAGGTCCTTGACGATGCCCATCTGGTCGTCGCTGTCGAACACCGAGAAGCCGCGCTTCAGCCCGGCGCGCCCGGCTTCCAGCTGCAGGAAACGGAGGCCGAGCGCATGGAAGGTGCTGATCGTGAGCCCCTCCGCCGCGTCGCCCTTCACCCGCTTGGCCACGCGCTCCTTCATCTCCTTCGCCGACTTGTTGGTGAAGGTGATGGCCGCGATGTGCCGAGCCTCGCGCTGGCCGCTCGCGATGAGGTGGGCGATCTTCTCGGTGATCACGCGGGTCTTGCCGGAACCGGCGCCGGCGAGCACGAGCAGCGGGCCCTGCGTGTACAGCACGGCCTCGCGCTGCGGGGCGTTCAGGGACATGGAGGCGGGACGCGGAGCAACGGGAACGCATTGTCGCAGCCGACCGCGACGGCCGCCATGCGTTGCCCCGATCGTCGTCATGGAATGACTTCCGGAACACGCCCGATGCGTCAGGTTCATGGAGCCTATTGCCATCCCCCGAGACCAAGGACGACCCCGATGCGCCCCGACCGCCACCCCCGGCTCCACGCCCTCGCCGCCCTGCTGATCGCCCTGCCGGCCCTGGCCGCCGCGACCCCGGCGGTGCACCCCGTCGACCCGCCCGCCCGCGAGTCGCTGGGCGACGCTCGCACGCTGGCCGCCGATGCCGCCGAACTGGGCGCCGAAGCCGTCCGCAAGCAGACGCGCGAGGAGGACCCCTGGGTGATCGCCAGCAGCGTGTTCCTCGACGGCCACCCGGACATCCGCTACCGCCGCTACGGCATGGCGGCGATGCGCGCCGGCGCGCATTCGGATGCCTTCAGGCACTTCCAGCGGGCCGCCCGCTTCGCCGACAAGCCCTCGCAGGGGATGGTCGCGGAGATGCTCTGGGAAGGGAAAGGCGTCGCGCAGGATCGACCGATGGCCTACGCGTGGATGGAGGTGGCCGCCGAGCGCGACTACCCCGCGTTCGCCCTGTTCCGCGAACTGTACTGGCAGGAGATGACCGCCGAGGAACGGGCCCGGGCGATCACGCTGAACAAGCCGCTGTGGGCCGAGTACGGCGACGAGGTCGCGAAGCCGCGCCTCGAGGACCGCATGCGCATCGCCCGCCGCAACGTCACGGGCAGCCGCGTCGGCTTCGTCGGCAACGTCAGCATCGAGGTGTCGACGCCGAACGGCAGCCGCAGCATCGACGGCGCGCTCGTCTACGACGATCGCTACTGGGAACCTCGCCAGTACTGGGCTTGGCAGGACGAGGACTGGAAGCGCCTCGGCGAGGGCAAGGTCGAGGTCGGGCCGGTCGGCACCGCAGCCGCCGGTGCCGAGGGAGCGGGGTCGCCGCGTCCGTAGGAGCCGCCCCTTAGAATGGCGGCATGGCCAAGCTCTACTTCTACTACTCGGCGATGAACGCCGGGAAGACCACGACCCTGCTGCAGAGTGCGCACAACTACCACGAGCGCGGGATGCGGACGCTGATCCTCACCCCGCGGCTCGACACCCGCGCCGGCGAGGGCATCGTCGCCTCGCGCATCGGCCTGCAGGCCAAGGGCGTGGTGTTCGGCCGCGACGACGACCTCGAACGCCTCGCGCGCGAGGACATCGCCACCCGCGGCCCGCTGCATTGCGTCCTCGTGGACGAGGCGCAGTTCCTGTCGAAGGCGCAGGCCTGGCAACTCACCGGGATCGTCGATGCCCTCGGCATCCCGGTGCTGGCCTACGGGCTGCGAACGGACTTTCGCGGGGAGCTCTTCGAGGGCAGCCAGGCGCTGCTGGGCTGGGCCGACAACCTCGTCGAGATCAAGACGATCTGCCACACCGGCCGCAAGGCGACCATGGTCGTGCGCGTCGACGACCAGGGCCGCGCGGTCACGGACGGGCCGCAGGTCGAGATCGGCGGCAACGACCGCTACGTCTCGGTCTCTCGCGGTGAGTTCAAGAAGATCATGGCGGGCGAGGGGGCCATCGAGCCCATGCAGGCCCCGTTGCCGCTCGGCTGAACGGCGCCGCCCCCGCCGCGACGGGGCGTCACCGCCCGCGCAGTACACTCCCGCCCCCGTCCCGGAGCCCCGCCATGTCCCGACGCCCCCTCGTCCTGCCGATCGCCGCGCTCGTCCTCGCCCTCGCCGGCTGCGCCAGCACGGGCGTCGCGCCTCCCGTCGCACCGGCCGCGCCGCCCGTCGCGGCGGTGCCGGCGCACGACAACCTCAACGCCACGCTGTGGCTCCAGCGCAGCAGCGAAGCCCATGCCGTGCAGCGCCAGACCTGGCGCAGCGCCGAGCGCCTGCTGGACGCCGCGCTCGCCGACCCGGCGTGGGACGCGCTGGCCCCGCAGGACCGCGTGGCCCCCGCCGACGGCCGCCCCGCCGCGGTCATCGTCGACGTCGACGAGACGGTGCTGGACAACAGCCGTTACCAGGCGCGGCTGATCCTCGACGGCGGACGCTTCGCCGACCCGACCTGGAACGCCTGGGTGGACGAGGGCCGTGCGACGGCGGTCGCCGGCGCCCCGGCCTTCGCCCGCGCGGCGGCCGCCCGCGGCGTCACGATGATCTACCTGACCAATCGCGAGCACGGGAAGTCGGTGGTGACCCGCGCCAACCTCGAGGCCGTGGGCTTCCCCCCGGTGGGCGAGGCGCAATTCCTCGGCCTCGGGATGGACACGCCGGGCTGCGTGCCGAAGGGCAGCGACAAGGGCTGCCGCCGCCAGTGGGTGGCGCAGCGCTACCGCGTGCTGATGCAGTTCGGCGACCAGCTCGGGGATTTCGTCTCGATTCCCGACAATTCCCCGGCGGCCCGCGACGCCCTTCTCGGCGGCTTCGACGCCTGGGTGGGCCAGCGCTGGTTCGTTCTGCCCAACCCGACCTACGGCAGCTGGGAGCCCGCGCTCTACGGCAACGACCGCAGCCTCTCCGACGAGGCGCAGCGGGCGGCCAAGCGCGCCCAACTCCAGCGCTGAGGGGCCTCCCCATGCCTTCTGTTACCCTCGTTCGTCCGCCGTTGCCGACGGGACCTGCCGTGCCGAACCGCTGGATCCGCCTGTTGCCGCTCGTGGGCCTGCTCGTCCTGCTGGCCGTCGGCTGCCGTCGCGAGCCCGAAGCGATCGAGGGCGCGCCGCCGGAGCCCGTCGAAGCGGTGGCCGCGTTGGCCGATGCGCTGCGGGACGGCGACCTCGAGCGTTTCGCCCGCCTGAGCGTCCCGCCCGCCATGTACGCCGAGCAGCAGGCGCTCTGGCGCCGCGAGCTTTCGACCGCCGCGCCGCTTGATCCGGCCGAGGCCGAGCGCTGGCGCGATGCCATGGCGCTGCTCACCGCGCCCGAGGCGGAGGCCGCGCTGTGGGCGAAGGCCGAGCCCCGGCTGAAGGACCTCGAACAGCAGATTGGCCCGAAGTGGGACATCGGCGTCACCATGATGGCCGGGTTCGCGACCGCGGCGGTCGAGGCCAACGCGACGCTCAGCGAGCCGGAGAAGGCGCATGCCCGCGGCCTGATCGACGCGGTCCAGACCTGGGCCGGCGACCGGGCCCGGTTCACCGACCCGGCCCGCGCCAAGCAGGCCATCGGCGTGGCCGTCCGCACCGCGCGCGTGCTCGACCTGCCGGACCTCGACGTCCTCCGCGGCCTCGAGCTGGAGGCCGCGCTGGCCAAGGGCGGCGTCGCGTTCCGAGGCGCCAAGTCGTTGGCCGCGGCCTATGGCGTCGACGTGGACGCCGCGCTCTCGAAGATGCAGGCGGAGACCATCGCGCTCGAGGGCGATCGCGCGACCGTGCGCGTGCGCTACCCGCTGCTCGGCCGGACGGTCGAGTTCGAGCAGCCCATGGTCCGGATCGACGGCGGCTGGTACCGCGCCGACGCGGTCGAGTCGCACCGCGCCGCCATGGCCGAGGCGACCGCCTCCGCGTCGGCCGACGCGACTGCCGCGCCGGCCACGACCCCCCCGGCGCCCTGACCCCGCTGCATGAGCCCGTCGACCGTTCCCGGCTACGTGCGCCCCCCCTGGTGGGCGCGCCTGCTCGAGGCCCTGCTGAACCCGTGGATCGAAATCACCCGCGACCCCGAGGTGCCACCGATCCAGCTCGACCGCCCCGTGTGCTACGTGCTCGAGCACTACGGGCTGTCGAACATGCTGATCCTCGACCGCGCCTGCCGCGAGGCCGGGCTGCCGTCGCCGCTGCAGCCGCTGCCGGGCGACCCGCTCGGCCGCGGCCGCGCCTACATGGCGCTGTCGCGGCGCCGCAAGGGCGCGCTCGGCCGCCCCGCCAACCGCAGTCATTCGGACGCGCTGGCCCGGCTGCTGATGGCGCACCGGCTCAACCCGCAGCAGGACGTGCAGCTGGTGCCGGTCTCGATCCTGGTCGGCCGCGCGCCGGAGCGGCAGAGCGGCTGGTTCTCGGTGCTGTTCTCCGAGAACTGGGCCATCGTCGGCCGCTTCCGCCGGCTGCTCGCCATCCTGCTCAACGGCCGCGGCACCACGGTCCGCTTCTCGCCGGGCTTCCCGGTCCGCGAGATCGTCGGCGAGGACCTGTCGCACGAGCGCACGGTGCGCAAGGCGGCGCGCGTGCTGCGCGCGCATTTCCGCCGCGTGCGCGAGGCCATCATCGGCCCCGACCTGTCGACCCGCCGCCTGCTGGTCGACCGCGTGCTCGACGCCGAGCCGGTGCGCAAGGCGATCGCCGATACCGCCCGACGCGAAGGCTCGACGCCGGCCGAGGCCTGGACCAGGGCCTACCGCTACGCCTGGGAGATCGCGGCCGACTATTCCCACCCGGTCGTCCGCTCCCTGTCCTTCGGGCTGACGGCGTTCTGGAACCGCATCTACGACGGCGTCCAGGTGCACCACCTCGACAAGCTCAAGGAGGTGGCGCCGGGGCGCGAGGTCGTCTACGTGCCCAGCCACCGCAGCCACATGGACTACCTCCTGCTGAGCTACCTGCTCTACAGGAACGGCATCGTCCCGCCGCACATCGTGGCCGGCATCAACCTCAACCTGCCGGTGATCGGCCCGATCCTGCGGCGCGGCGGTGCCTTCTTCATCCGCCGCAGCATCAAGGGCAACGCGCTCTACACCGCCGTGCTCGGCGAGTACGTGGCGCAGCTGGTCGGCGAAGGCTTCTCGATCGAGTACTTCATCGAGGGCGGGCGTTCGCGCACCGGGCGCCTGCTGCAGCCCAAGGGCGGCATGATCGCGATGACCCTGCGCGCCTTCCTGCGCGCGCCGCGCCGTCCCGTGGTCTTCCAGCCGGTCTACATCGGCTACGAAAAGCTGATCGAGGGCGACAGCTACCTCGACGAGCTCACCGGCCGGCCGAAGCAGAAGGAAAGCATCAGCGCCCTCGTCGTCGCGGCGATGGGTACGCTGCGCCGCCGCTACGGCCAGGTCGCCGTCAGCTTCGGCGAGCCGATCCACCTCGAGGAGGTGCTGGCCCGCCACGCGTCGGACTGGCGGGCGCAGGTGCAGGACCCCGACGCCCGCCCCGCGTGGTTCGGCGACGTCATCGACGAGCTCGCGCTGCGCATCCAGGAGAACGTCAACCGCGCGGCCGACGTCAATCCGGTCAACCTCCTCGCGCTGGCGGTGCTCTCGACACCCAAGCACGCGATGGACGAGGTCGACCTGCTCGCCCAGCTGGCCCTGTCGAAGAAGCTGCTGGCGTCGCTGCCTTACTCCGACCGCGTGACGGTCACGCCGCTCTCGCCGGCGGAGATCATCGCCTACGGCGAGGCGATGGGCGTGCTGCATCGCATCCGCCACCCGCTCGGCGACGTGCTGTCGATGGACGGCGACACCGCGGTGCTGCAGAGCTACTTCCGCAACAACGTGCTGCACCTGTTCGCGGCCTCGGCGTGGATCGCGCTGTGCTTCCAGAACAACCGCCGCATCAGCCGCGCCGGCGTGCTGCGGCTGGGCAAGACCATCTACCCGTTCATCAAGGCCGAGCTCTTCCTGCCGTGGACGGCCGACGAGTTCGCCGACCGGCTGGACGCCACCATCAACCTGTTCGTCGCCGAGGGACTGCTCTCCGTCGCCAGCGACGACGAAGGCGGCATCCTGACGCGCGGCCCGGGCCAGACCGACGAGGTGTTCCGCCTCCGTGCCGTGGCGCATTCGCTGCAGCAGGCCTTCGAGCGCTACTTCATCGCCATCGCCACGCTGGTGCGGCGTGGTCCGCGCACGATCACGGCCGCGGAGCTGGAGAGTTTCTGCCAGCTCGCCGCCCAGCGCCTGTCGCTGCTGTACGCGCCGGCCGCGCCGGAGTTCTTCGACAAGAGCCTGTTCCGCGGCTTCATCGCGCGCCTGCGCGACATGAAGCTGGTCTGGCTCTGCCCGGGCGGCAAGCTGGACTTCGACGAGGCACTGATCGCCTGGGACAAGGACGCCAAGATCGTGCTGGGCCGCGAGCTGCGCCACACGATCCAGCACATCACCAGCGACGCCAATGCGGCGACGCGGACCACCGGCGAGCGGCCGGCGTACAAGGGTTGAGCCGGCGTCCGCCGTCGGTCAGCCGAAGGGCGCGACGCCGATCAGCCATGCATGGAGACCCACGGCGAATGCCGCCCACGCGGCCACGCCCGCGACGAGGACGACCACGTCCCGTGCAAGGCTGGGCGCGGTGGAGGGCGGCAGGCCGCCGCGCCGCCGAGCCGCGCCGTAGGCAAGCATTGCCCAGAGCAGGAAGCCGCCGAACAGCAGCAGGTCGGCGAGGAACCCGTTCGACAACAGGTGCGCAAGCGCCCAAGCGATGACTGCCAGCAGCATCGGGTGATCCAGTCGCGCCTTGAAGTGGTTGCCCGGGACGTAAGCGGCGACCAACAAGACGAAGGCGGGCAGGCTGAGCAGCGCCGCGGCATGGCGCGTCCACGCCGGTGGCGCCCAGACTGGCACCGGCTGCAGCCGCGCTTCCGCATAGCCGGCCACGATGAGTGCGAGGCCGGCGAGCGAGAGCAGCGAGTAGGCGCCTTTCCAAGGACCTTCGCCGACTCGCGCGATCGCGCGGTTCCGCCAGTCGTCGGCGACGATGCGTACCGAGTGCACGCCGAGGAAGATCAACAAACCGAGGATGAGCCAAAGCATCGGGTCCGCCCCTTCGTTCGCCTTGTCTGCGCCAGTATGCCCGACCATCGCCGGGCATTCGTGCCGCGAAGTCGTCCAGGAGTCAGGCGTCGAGGTCCGGGATCAAGCGGTTCTCGAGCCACGCGATCTGGTCCTTCACGGCCAGCTTGCGCTTCTTCATCCGTTTGAGGCGCAGCTCGTCGCAGTCGGTTTGAGCGGCCAATGCGGCGATCGCCGCGTCGAGGTCGCGGTGCTCGCTGCGCAGTTCCACGAGGCGGAAGGCGATCTGGCCGGGATCGAGGGTGCTCATGCCGGGCGTCGAAGGGGTCCCGGGGCCCGAGCTTAGCGCGCCGGCAGCGGGGCGGGGGAGGCCGTAGAATGCCCGGCCCGGCCCCGTCCCACGGCCGGCCTTCACGCCCATGGCCACGCCCCGTCCCGACTTGCGTCCCGCCCCCGCGGCGGGCGACGCGCACGAGTTCAACAAGCTGCAGAAGCGCCTGCGTCGCCAGGTCGGCCAGGCCATTGCCGATTTCGGGATGATCGAGGACGGCGACCGCATCATGGTCTGCCTGTCCGGCGGCAAGGACAGCTACACGATGCTCGACATCCTGCGCCAGCTGCAGGCCAAGGCGCCGGTGCGCTTCGAACTGGTGGCGGTGAACCTCGACCAGAAGCAGCCGGGCTTCCCCGAGCACGTGCTGCCGGAGTACCTCACCGGCATCGACCAGCCCTTCCACATCCTCGAGCAGGACACCTACTCGGTGGTGAAGCGCGTCGTGCCCGAGGGCAAGACGATGTGCTCGCTGTGC
>JAJTHD010000174.1 GCA_021297925.1 Lysobacteraceae bacterium | reverse complement strand
CCGCTTCTGCGACACGCCCACTTCCGGGAAGTCGCCGACGTCCTCCCAGCAGTCGAAGAAGGCCGGATCGCCCCAGGCCACGGGGGCACATCCCGGCTTCAACGCGTAGCTGGACGCGTAGGGGAAGGGCCACAGGTCGAAGACCGGGAGCCGCTCGGACAGCTTCCCGAGCTGGTAGCTCAACCCGGACAGCAGTGGGGGCTTGCGGCGCGGGGCGATCAGCCAAGCGTTCTCCGGGGCCATGTCGGCCTCGATCGCACGGGCCAGCGCATCGGCGAAAACCTCGTCCTCGACGACCACCATGCTCTCGGTGTTCCAGTGGTCGGAGCGCGGGTCGAAATTGTGGGTCCCGACCACGGCGATCCGGCGGTCGACGACGACCGACTTGGCGTGCAGGCCCACCCGGACCCCGGCGCGACGCAACGGGACCGGGCCGTTGGCGCCCGAGCCGAACAGCGGGAAGCGCTCGGCCGCGCGCTCGCCCAACGCGCCGGTGGCGGCCGGGTCGATCGGCGTGTGGTCGGGATAGGGCTTGTACTCGTGGATCCGGAAGCCCAGGTCGCGAAGATAGGTGCGCTTGTACTTGTGGCTCATCGCGTAGACCGGGAACGCGTCGGTCGCGGCCAGCGAGTTGGTCGAGACGCGGATAGTCGGCCGGCGCTCCCCGGGCCGGCGGCGCAGCTCGCGGAACAGCCGGCGGGCCGGCGGGGACATCACGAGGTACGGGGTCTGCAGGAGCACGTCGCGGGACGCGCCTTCGATGATGTTGCGCATTCGCAGCGAGGCGTCGCGCGCCGACTGGGGGCCAAGCTCGTGCTTGTCGGGGAGGTCGGCGATGGCCTCGACGCGGCCCACGTCGTAGATCGCCTCCCTCAGGCGGTCCCGCAGCAGGGCGTCGTCGGCCGCGGCCTGCATCATCGTCGCGAGCCGTCCGTGGTCCAGGGTCGTCCGCCAGTCCAGGGCACCGGGAGGCGGCCCGCCATGCTTCTGCCAGCGCCTTGCGACGTCGGCAAGGCGCTCGGCCGGGACGCTTCGCGGCGCGGTCCAGAAGGCGTCGAACTCGCGCCGCAGGTCGGCGGCGGCCGGGCCGGCCAGCAGCAGGTCGCGGTCCCGGTAGTTGTAGACGGGGTCCCAGTCGAAATAGCGGTCCTGGACGTTGCGGCCGCCGGTGATCGCAACGACGTCGTCGACCACCAGCGACTTGCCGTGCATGCGCTGGTTGAAGCGCCGGAAGCAGCAGACGATGCCGGCAGCGAACTCCAATGGCTGGGTCGCGGCCTCGTCGAAGGTCGGGTTGTACAGACGCAGCTCGACGTTGCGGTGGTGTCCGGCGAGCGCCGCCTGCAGGTTCGGGTCCGGTAGCCCATAGAGCTGGTCCAGCAGCACGCGGACCCTGACGCCGCGCTCGGCGGCGTCGAGCAGGGCGTCGAGCACCAGCCGGCCGCTGTCGTCGAGCTGGAAGATGAAGCTCTTGAGCTCGATCGAGGTGGTCGCACCGCGGATCAGGTTGAGGCGGACCGCCAGCGCGTCAGCGCCGCGCTCGAGCAGGACGACCTCGTGGCGGGGGGCGTCCGGCGTCGAGGCGGCCACCCGGACCACGCCCGCCTCCCGGAACGAGGACACCGAGGCGCAATGGTCCGGACGGTCGCAGGCCACCACGGGACTGCGGGCCGCGTCGATGGCGTCCGCGAGGGCGGCGCGCTCGGCGCGCGGCAGGCTGGCGCAGGCCGACAGCACCAGGGCCGCGGCGGCGAGGACGAGTCGACGGGTCACCGCGGGGCGTCCTCGAGGACGATCGCGAATTCGACGGCAACGAGGTCGCGGACAGTGGCGCGGTAGGCGGTCATGCCGAAGTCGCGGCGGGGGATCTCGCCATGCACCCGCAGGGGGCATGCGAGGGTGCCGGCAGGATGGCAGGCGTGGGGAAGGAGCGTGAAGTCTACGGGCCGCTCGATGCCGCGCAGGCGCAGTCGACCGCGCAGCGGCCCGCCGTCGTTCAGCCGCGAGGCGGGAAAGGGATCGGCCTCGAAGCGCAGCCGCGGGTGGGCCTCCGCGTCAAGGAAGGCGGGGGACCGCGTGAGCCGGTCCATCCACGGCGGGCCGTCGAAATGCAGGTCGGCGGTGTCCAGTGCGACCGTCACCGTGCAGGCCCAGGGCGTGCCTTCGAACCGGCCTTCGACCCGATCGAAGCGCCCGCGAGCCCGGATGGGCAGGCGCAGGCGCACGTCGAAGACGGCCGCCGAGCGCACCGCGTCGATCACGCCGCGGCAAGCGGATGCACCGTTCTCCTGCACCGGCGGCTCCGTCGAGCGGGCGAGCGTCGGCGCCAGGGCCAGACAAAGGACCAGAAAAGGGGCCGCACCCCCGCCGAGGGCGGCCGCGACGAGGCCGGGCGACGAGGCCCGGCCCGGCATTCAGGGCCACCAGAAACGCATGAGCGTCCCGACGCCGGGTTCCAGCGTGCCCTCCGGCGGGATCTTGAGCACGGCGATGCCCCCCGTGGGCATCCCACGGAACTCGCCGCTCTGTCCGCTGTGCAGCAGCGCCGCGGTCTGCTCGAAGCCCGGGTTGTGGCCGACCATCAGCACGCGGTCGACGTCGACGTGCTCGTCAAGCACGGCCATCAGGGTGCCCGGCAGGGCGTCGTAGATCCGCGGCTCGTAGCGCACGTCGCTGTAGCCCAGCACCTCCAGCACGCGGGCCAGCGTCTCGCGGGTGCGCCGGGCCGGCGAGCACAACACACGGGCGGGCAGCAGCCCTTCCGACTTGAGCCAGCGGGCCGCCGCCTCGGCCTCCGCCTGTCCCCGCAGGGACAGGGCGCGGTCGGCATCGGCCTGCCCGGGGGCGGCGGGCTCGGCGTGGGCGTGGCGCAGCAGGATCAGTTCGCGCATCCGGGGTTCCTCGAGGGTGGGGCGGCGGCGGCCGCGGTCAGGCGTGTTTCTTCAACCAGCGGAACAGGGGCGCGAAATCCTCCTGGTGCCCACGCATCTGTTCCGAGCGGTAGTCGAACACGCAGCGGCCCAGCGCCGCCAGCAGGACATAGGCCTGCGAATCGCGCAGTTCGGCCACCACCGGATACGGCCAAGCGCGCAGCTGCTCAAGCGCCTGCTGGCTGACCGAGGTCCAGGGCTTCAGGCGGTTCGCCACCAGGCCGATCGGCAGCTTGCCCTTGCGGACACGGCCGACCTGGGCGAGCGAATTCAGGAAGGGCACCGTGGCCTCGAGGTCGATCGCCGAAGGCAGCACCGGCACCAGCACGGCGTCGGCCATCTCGAGGAAAGGCTCGAGGTCGTCGGCCATCGCGCCGGCCGGCGCATCGATCACGAGCTGCTCGGCGTCCTCCGGCAGGTGCTTGCGGAAAGCGCGCGAATGGCCGTCGACAGGCAGGACCGCGGTGTCGAGGTCGGCGCGCTTCTCGCACCAGCGGGTCGACGAGCGCTGCGGGTCGGCATCGACCAGCACGGTGGCCTTGCCGGCGACGGCGGAATGACCGGCGAGCTGGGTGGCGAGGGTGGTCTTCCCCGCCCCGCCCTTCGAACTCGCGACCAGGATCGTGCGCATGCGCGGGCCTCTCGAACCGACGTTGGGCGGACTGTAGCAAGGCGGGACTTACGTGCGACAGGGCCGGGGATCCGGCCGGCGTCGCAGCGTCCGGCGGCCTACACTGCTCCCCTGAATCCCCAGCACCCCGCCCCGGAATGCCCACCCACGACCTCAAGGACCTGGCCGCGCTGGTGCGCGCCGGCACGCCACTCATCCTGATCGAGACGCCGGAAGAGCCGCGCGTGGTGGAGCTGTTCCGCGGCCTGTTGGCCGAACTGTTCCGCCCGCTGTACCGCTGGACGATCACCACGGGCCTCGTGCGGCTCGACATGGACCTCGAGGCACCGGAGCGCGGCGGCTCGGACGCCAGCAGCGCCCTGCGGGCGATGGCCGGCCACACCCAACGCGGCCTCTACCTGCTGCTCGATTTCCACCCCTACCTCGGCTACGCCAGCCACCAGCGCCAGCTGCGCGAACTCATGCAGGCCGAGAACGGCGTGCAGCACACCATCGTGATGGTGGGCGGGAAGATCGAACTGCCGCCCGAATTGGAGTCGCGCGCCGTACGCTTCTCGCTGCGCCTGCCGGACGAGAAGGCGCTGCGCAAGATGGTGCGCGATGAGCTTCTGGCCTATGCCCGCGAGCACGGCGGCAAGCGCGTCGTGGTCGACCCCGGTGCCGAGGTGGCACTGGTGCGAAACATCAAGGGGCTATCGATGGTCGACGCCCAGCGCATCGTCCGCCAGCTGATCTTCGACGACGGCGTGCTGGATGCCAGCGACCTGCCGCGGCTCGGCAAGCTGAAGTTCGAGCTGCTGAACAAGGGCGGCACGCTGCAGTACGAACCCGACACCACCAAGTTCAGCGACGTCGCCGGCCTGCGCAAGCTCAAGCGCTGGGTGGAGCAGCGCGGCGCCGGCCTGCGCGGCGAACCCCTGCCGCCGGGCCTCGATTCACCGCGCGGCATCCTGCTGCTCGGCGTGCAGGGCTGCGGCAAGAGCCTTGCCGCGAAGGCCGTGGCCGGCGGCTTCGGCGTGCCTCTGCTGCGCCTCGACTTCGGCGCGCTCTACAACAAGTACCACGGCGAGACCGAGCGCAACTTGCGCGAGTCGCTGGCTTCCGCCGAACAACTCGCGCCCTGCGTGGTGTGGATCGACGAGATCGAGAAGGGCCTCGCCTCATCGACAAGCGATGACGGAGTTTCCAAGCGCGTGCTCGGCAGCTTCCTCACGTGGATGGCGGAGCACAAAAGCGGCGTGTTCCTCGTGGCCACCGCGAACGCCATCGACCAACTACCGCCCGAGCTGCTGCGCAAGGGCCGCTTCGATGAAATCTTCTTCGTCGACCTGCCGAAGCCCGACGTTCGCGAGGCGGTGCTGAGCTTGCACTTGAAGCGGCGCAAGGTGGACGTAGACGGCTGGGACTTCGCGCCTTTGGTGGAAGCGAGCGAAGGCTTCTCAGGCGCCGAGATCGAACAGGCCGTGGTCAGCGCGCTGTATGCCGCGCATGGCGCCGGCGAACCGATGGACGCCAAGCACGTGTTGCAGGAGATGCAGCACACGAAACCCTTGAGCGTGCTGATGTCCGAGCAGGTGAATGCCCTGCGCGAGTGGGCGAGCACGCGGACGGTGGCGGCGGATTGAGCTGGCCTTGTGGTGCAAGCAATGTTGAACCGCCCCGGCTTTTCCGGAGGCTCCGAACCTTGAGAGGATTGGAGCATGAACAGATTGGCGAGGTACGCACCCGAGGTGCGTGAGCGTGCGGTTCGGATGGTGTTGGAGCACCAGTCCGAGTATTCGTCGCAGTGGGCGGCGATCGGTGCGGTGGCGGCGAAGATTGGCTGCCAGCCCGAGACCCTGCGGATCTGGGTGCGGCAGGCCGAGCGCAACCAGGGCTTGCGGCCGGGTCCGACGACCGACGACAAGGCGCGGCTGAAGCAGCTCGAGAAGGAGAACCGCGAGCTGCGGCAGGCGAACGAGATCCTGCGCAAGGCGTCGGCGTTTTTTGCCCAGGCGGAGCTCGACCGCCGCGGCAAACGGTGATCGCGTTCATCGACGCGCATCGCGGACTGGGGATCGAGCCGATCTGCAGGGAACTGAAGATCGCCCCTTCGACCTAACACCTGGACAAGGCCCGCGAGGCCGCGCCGGAGACGCGGCCGGCCCGCTGGCATCGTGACGAGGCGCTGTCGGCGACGATCGAACGCGTCTGGCGCGAGAACAAGTCGGTGTACGGCGCGGACAAGGTCTGGAAGCAGCTTCACCGCGAGGGGGTGGCGGCGGCCCGCTGCACGGTCGAGCGGCTGATGCGGCGGGCCGGTCT
>JAJTHD010000092.1 GCA_021297925.1 Lysobacteraceae bacterium | reverse complement strand
GTCGGCGATGCTCCGGCACCGGGTCCGGCCATCGCGCCGCCGCCCGTCGCCCCGGCGACGCCGTCCGCGGCGCCCGCCGGGGGCAGCGGCTTCGCCGTCCAACTCGGCGCTTTCGGTGCCGAAGCCGATGCGCAGGCGCTGGTCGCCCGCGCGCAGGCCGCCGGCTTCAGCGCCTTCTCGCAGCGCGTCCCGACGGCCGATGGCGTCCTCTGGCGCGTGCGCCTCGGTCCCGCGGCCGACCGGGCCGCCGCCGAACGGATGAAGTCCGACGCCGCCGGCAAGCTCGGCGTCTCGGGCATCGTCGTCCCGCATCCGTGACGGGCGCGATCGCCGGGTCGACCCCGTGAACCCGATCGATCTCGCGATCCTCGTCGTCGTCGGGCTGTCCGCCCTCCTCGGGGCGATCCGCGGGTTCCTCACCGAGGTCCTGTCGCTGCTGGCCTGGATCGCCGCCTTCGTGCTGGCTTTCGTGGCAGGTGACGATCTCGGGCGTGCGATGGTCGCCATCGATCCGCCGCTGCTGCGGTCGTTGGCCGGGCACGCCCTGGTCTTCGCCGGCGTGCTGCTCACCGGCCACCTTGTGATCTGGCTGCTGCGCACGCTCGTGCACGGCATCGGCCTGTCGGTACCGGACCGCGTGTTCGGTGCCGGCTTCGGTGCCGCGCGCGGCTACGCGATCGTCCTCGTCGGCGTGCTCGTTGCCGGCTACACCCCGTGGGTCGCCGCCGCCGTCTGGCGCGACGCGACGCTGCTTCCGCTGTGGTCGGGCCCCAGCGCGTGGGTGGCCGCCCGCCTGCCCGACCCGCAGGAACTGGCCGCCGATCTCGGCATGCCGGGCGTTCCCGGGCTCGTCGACGGATACCGCGGTGCCGCGCCCGCCGGCACCCCATCCCCGCTTCCTCCGGAGTCCCACTGAATGTGTGGAATCATCGGCATCGTCGGCCGTGACGACGTCGCGGCCCGCCTCCATGACGGCCTGACCGTCCTGCAGCATCGCGGGCAGGACGCCGCCGGCATCGCCACCGTCGACGGTTCGCGCTTCCGTCTGCACAAGGGCACCGGGCTCGTCAGCGACGTGTTCGCCGCGAGCGGCGTGCAGGACCTGACGGGACGCATGGGCATCGGCCACTGCCGTTACCCGACCGCCGGCTCGGCCGGCTCCGACGAGGCGCAGCCGTTCTACACCGGTGCGCCCTGGGGCATCGCGCTCGCCCACAACGGCAACCTCATCAACACCGAGGCCCTGCGCCGCGAGGTGTTCGAGCAGGACCGCCGCCACGTCAACACCGAGTCCGATTCGGAAGTGCTGATGCACGTGCTGGCCCACGAGCTGGCCGTGCGCGGGGCGCTGACGCCGGCCTCGACGCTCGCGGCCGTCGGCGCCGTGCATCGCCGGGTCAAGGGCGGTTACGCGGTCGTCGCGCTGGTGCTGGGCCTCGGCCTCGTCGCCTTCCGCGACCCGAACGGCATCCGCCCGCTGGTGCTGGGCAAGCGAGAGACCCCGGGGGGCGACGAGTACGCCGTGGCCTCCGAGTCGGTCGCGCTCGACCTGCTGGGCTTCAAGCTGGTGCGCGACGTGAAGCCGGGCGAGGCGATCGTGGTGACCGCGGACGGCCAGCTGCATGCCGAGGTGGTCGCCGAGCCGGGCCGTTTCGCGCCCTGCATCTTCGAGTTCGTCTACTTCGCGCGGCCGGACTCGATGATCGACAACGTCTCGGTGCACAAGGCGCGCATGCGCATGGGCCAGAAGCTCGGCGAGAAGATCCTGCGCCTGCGTCCCGACCACGGCATCGACACGGTCATCCCGATCCCGGATTCCTCGCGCGACGCCGCGCTGGAGATCGCCAACGTGATCGGCGTGAAATACCGCGAGGGTTTCGTCAAGAACCGCTACGTCGGCCGCACCTTCATCATGCCGGGGCAGGCCCTGCGCACCAAGTCGGTGCGCCGCAAGTTGAACCCGATCCCGCTGGAGTTCCGCGACCGCGTGGTGCTGCTCGTCGACGACTCCATCGTGCGCGGTACCACCAGCCAGCAGATCGTCCAGATGGCGCGCGAGGCGGGGGCCAAGAAGGTCTACCTCGCCTCCGCCGCGCCGCCGGTGCGCCACCCCAACATCTACGGCATCGACATGCCGGCCGCCGAGGAACTGGTGGCGCACGGTCGAAGCGAAGCGGAAATCCAGCGGCACCTCGGCTGCGACTGGCTGATCTACCAGGACCTGCCGGACCTCGAGACGGCCGTCTCCGGCCCGAAGAACCGCATCGCCAGCTTCGACACGTCCTGCTTCTCCGGCGATTACGTTACCGGCGTCGCCGAGGGCTACTTCGACGCGCTGAAGGGTGAGCGCAGCGACGCGGCCAAGGCCGCGCGCGGCTGAGCGGGCGCGCGGCGATGGGGCAGGGGATTGCCATGGCGACGGGCCTTTACGCGGCCGCCGCCGACTGCCTCGCCACCGCCGATCCGCCGACCAAGTGCGCGAAGACCCGCGCCTACTCCGCGGCTTTCTTCGCCGGCGCGTTGCTGCCCGAAGTCGACGCGCCGCCACCGGAGGCGATCCGCTTCCCCGGCCGGCCCGAGCGGCCGCGGCTGGTGCATCCGAAGCATCTGCCGAAGCGCGGGCTCGGCAGCATCGCCGGCCGTGCCGCATTCCTGCACGCCGTCGCGCACATCGAACTGAACGCCGTCGATCTCGCGTGGGACGCGGTCTACCGCTTCCGCGAGTTTCCCGAGGACTACGCCGCCGATTTCGTCCGCACCGCCGACGACGAGGCGCGCCACTTCGGGCTGCTGGCCGCCCGCATGGCGGAACTCGGCCACGCCTACGGTGATTTCGATGCCCACAACGGCCTGTGGGAGATGGCGGAGAAGACAGCGGACAGCGCGCTGGCGCGAATGGCCCTGGTGCCGCGCGTGCTGGAAGCGCGCGGCCTCGACGTGACGCCGGGTCTCATCGAGCGCCTGCGCGACGTCGGCGATGCGGAGAGCATCTCGGTGCTGGAGGTGATCCTCCGCGAGGAGGTGGCCCACGTGGCGGCGGGCTCGCGCTGGTTCCGCTGGCTCTGCGAGCGCGACGACCTGAAGCCCTGGCCGACGTTCGCCGGCCTGGTGCGGGCCTACGGCAGCCAGGCGGTGCGCGGCCCGTTCAACCTCGACGCTCGGCGTGCGGCGGGTTTCGACGACGAGGAGATCGCGGCCCTGCCGTCGCTGGCGGTGGACTGAGTCCGGCCACGCCGACCGCGCGTGGGCTCAAGAATAGTCAATTTCGGGCCGGTGCCATGTGCGCTTCGAGCCTTGGCGACGCTAGGCTGTGTACATTCCTCTCGGACCTCCGCCATGCCGACGTCGTCCCCCGCGTCCGTCGATGCCCTCGCCGCCGTCGCGGCCGACCACCTCCAGCGCCTCGCGCCCGACCGATTCGCCGACCGTCCCCTGCTGCTGGCCACGGCCCGGGCGATCGCCGACGAAGCGCGGGCACAGGGGCTGGGGGCGATCGACCACCTGATCGGCAGCCCGGACGGTTCGGCCTTCCACGCGGTGCAAGGGCGCCTCGACGACCCCCTCGCGCTCCGCGCTTACATCGGGCGCGCCCAGTTCGACGCCCATGCGGCCCGAGCCCGCAGCCTCGAGGTCCTGCGGACCACGGGGGAACGGCCGGCCTACACGGGCGGGCTGTGGACCGGCATGGTTCGCCAGTTCGATCCGGACCGGGATCCGCGCCGAGGCGCATGACCACATAACCGCGGGCCATGGCGGCGGAGTCCGCCGCCGTCGGCAATTCCTATAGATTCGCTAGGAATGCTGACGAAAAAGGCCAAGTACGCGCTCCGAGCCCTCGTGGTCCTGGCCCAGGACCACGACCGGGCCCTGCGCGCCCGCGAAGTCGCGACGCGGGCGCGGGTCCCCGAGAAGTTCCTCGAGGCCATCCTCGTCACCTTGCGGCAGGCCGGCTTCGTCGACAGCCGTCGCGGCCTGCTGGGGGGGCATGCCTTGGCGCGACCGGCCGACCGCATCGCCGTGGGCGACATCATCCGGGCGATCGACGGTCCGCTGGCGCCACTGCGCTGCGCGAGCGTCACCGCCTACCAGCCCTGCGCGGACTGCCCCGACCCGGAGCGCTGCGCGCTGCGCGGGCTGATGGCGGACGTCCGCGAGGCGATCAGCCAAGTGCTCGACCACCAGAGCCTCCAGCAACTGGCGCAGCGTGCGCAGGTGCTCGAGGCGGAACTCGCCTGATTTCGAGGAGACCCCATGCCTCCATTCCTCCTGCCCCGTGTCCTGCTGGTCCTCGGGCTTGCCGCCGCCGCGGCTGGCCCCGTGTCCGCGCGGGACATCACCCTGCTGAACGTCTCCTACGACCCCACCCGCGAGCTCTACCAGGACGTCAACCGCGCGTTCGCCGAGGACTGGCGGGCACGCACCGGCGGCACCGTCACCGTGCAGACCTCGCACGGTGGCTCCGGCAAGCAGGCGCGGTCGGTGATCGACGGGCTGCGCGCGGACGTCGTCACGCTCGCGCTGGCCGGCGACATCGACCAGATCGCGAGCAACGGCCGGCTGCTGCCGGCGGACTGGCAGCGTCGCCTGCCCGACAACAGCGCGCCGTACACGCCGACCATCGTGTTCCTCGTGCGCAAGGGCAATCCCAAGGGCATCCGCGACTGGGGCGACCTCGCGCGCCCCGGCGTGGCCGTGGTCACCCCGAACCCGAAGACCTCGGGCGGCGCACGCTGGAACTTCCTCGCGGCGTGGGCCTGGGCCGAGCGCGCGTACGGCGGCGACGAAGCACGCACCCGCGCCTTCGTGCAGGCGGTCTACCGCAACGCGCCGCTGCTCGACACCGGTGCCCGTGGGTCCACGACCACCTTCGTGCAGCGCCGGATCGGCGACGTGCTCGTGGCGTGGGAGAACGAGGCCCTGCTGGTCCTCGCCAAGCCCGGCGGCGACCAGTACGAGCTCGTCGTGCCCTCGCGCTCGATCAAGGCCGAGCCGCCCGTCGCCGTGGTCTACCGCAACGTCGATGCGCGCGGCACCCGCGAGGCAGCCGAGGCCTACCTGCGCTTCCTGTACACCCCCGCCGGGCAGGCCTTGGCGGCGCGCCACCACTTCCGCCCGTCGCAGCCGGACCGCGTTCCGGCGGCCGAGCTGGCCGCGTTCCGGCCGATCGAGACGGTGGACATCGGCCACTTCGGGGGCTGGGCGAAGGCGCAGGCCACCTTCTTCGCGGAGGGCGCGGTCTTCGACCAGCTCTACCAGGGCGGGCGCCGCTGACATGGCCAGCGTCGCCGATCCGGTCCTCTTGGCCGCGCCAACGCCGGCCGGCCGCCCCCGGTGGCGCGATCCGGTGCCGGGCTTCGGCCTGTCGCTCGGGCTCGCGCTCGCGTGGCTCGGCCTCGTGGTGCTGCTGCCGCTCGCCGCCCTGGTCGTTCGCAGCATCGGCCTCGGCGTCGACGGCTGGATCGAATTGCTGCGGAGCGAGCGCGTGCAGGCCGCGCTGTGGCTCAGCTTCGGCAGCGCGTTCGCCGCAGCGCTGCTGGCGACGCTGGCCGGCACCCTGATCGCCTGGGTGCTCGTGCGCTACCGCTTCCCCGGCCGGCGATTCTTCGATGCGGTCGTCGATCTGCCGTTCGCGTTGCCGACCGCCGTGGCGGGCATTGCGCTCACGGCGCTGTACTCGGACACCGGGTGGCTGGGGCGTTTCCTCGAACCGCTGGGCCTCGTCGTCGCGCAGCGTCCGCTGGGCATTGTGCTGGCCCTCGTCTTCATCGGTCTGCCCTTCGCCGTGCGCACGCTGCAGCCCGTGCTCGAGACCGCGACGCGGGAGATGGAGGAGGCCGCGGCCACGCTCGGCGCCTCGCGCTGGACGGTCCTGCGTCGGGTCGTACTGCCGCCGCTGTGGCCGGCGATCGCGACCGGCTTCGGCCTCGCGTTCGCGCGTGGCCTCGGCGAGTACGGCTCGGTGATCTTCATCGCCGGCAACATCCCCTTTGTGTCGGAGATCGCGCCGCTGCTGATCGTGATCCGCCTCGAGGAGTTCGACTACGCCGGCGCCACCGGCATCGCCACGCTGATGCTGGCCGGCAGCTTCGTCGCGCTGCTGCTGCTCGGGCTGCTGCAGCGGGGGAGGGCGCATGGCCGCTGAGTCCGCGCGCGTCGACGGCGCGCTCGACGAGCCGGCCCTCGTCCGCTGGACGCTGGTCGCGATCGCGATCCTGCTGCTGCTCGGCCTCGTCCTGCTGCCGTTGGCGGTGGTGCTGGTCGAGGCGCTCGGACAGGGGTTGGCGGCCTACGCCGCCGCGGTCGACGAGCCCGACACCCGGGCGGCGATCCGCCTCACCTTGACGGTCGCGGCGATCGCCGTGCCGGTGAATGCCGTGCTCGGCCTCGCCACCGCGTGGGCGGTCAGCAAGTTCGAGTTCCCCGGCAAGCGGCTGCTGCTGGCGCTGATCGACCTGCCCTTCGCGGTGTCGCCGGTGGTGTCCGGCCTGGTGCTGGTCCTGCTGTTCGGTGCGCACGGCTGGTTCGGGCCGTGGCTGCAGGCGAACGACATCCAGATCCTGTTCGCGACGCCCGGCATCGTGCTGGCCACCGTCTTCGTCACCGTGCCCTTCATCGCCCGCGAGCTGATTCCGCTGATGCAGGCGCAGGGCCGCGAGGAGGAGGAAGCCGCCGCCTCGCTCGGTGCCGGCGGACTCGCGATCTTCTTCCGCGTCACGCTGCCGAACATCAAGTGGGCGCTGCTGTACGGCGTGCTGCTTTGCAACGCCCGCGCGATGGGCGAGTTCGGCGCGGTGTCCGTCGTGTCCGGCCACATCCGCGGCCTGACCAACACGCTGCCGCTGCAGGTCGAGATCCTGCACGGCGAGTTCCAGTTCCAGGCGGCGTTCGCCGTCGCCTCGCTGCTGGCCCTGCTCGCGCTCGTCACGCTGGTCCTGAAGGCCTGGCTCGAGCACCGCCATGGCGACGCGCTCGCGGGCGCGGGCCGTCGTCCCTGACCGGAGTCCCCCATGCACCTGTCCATCCACGGCCTCCACAAGCGCTACGGCGAACTGCGCGCCCTCGACGCGGTCGATCTCGAGGTCGGCAGCGGCGAGCTGCTCGCGCTGCTCGGGCCGTCCGGCTCCGGGAAGACCACCTTGCTGCGGGCGATCGCCGGGCTGGTGCCGATCGACGCCGGCCGCGTCCGCTTCGGCGACCTCGACGCGACGAGCCTGAGCCTGCGCGAGCGCCGCGTCGGTTTTGTCTTCCAGCACTACGCGCTGTTCCGCCACATGACGGTGGCGGCGAACGTGGCGTTCGGCCTCGAGAGCCTGCCGCGTCGTGATCGCCCGGCCCGCTCCGATATCGCCCGCCGCGTCGAGGCGCTCCTCGATCGCATGCAGCTCGGCGGTCTCGGCGGTCGCTACCCCGACCAACTTTCCGGCGGCCAGCGCCAGCGCGTCGCGCTCGCCCGCGCGCTGGCGATCCAGCCGCGGCTGCTGCT
>JAJTHD010000207.1 GCA_021297925.1 Lysobacteraceae bacterium | reverse complement strand
GCGTGGCGACCTGCGTCCAGTGGCGGTGCAGTGCGGATCGTGGCCAGCATCGAAGAGCCCAAGGCGATCCGCACCATCCTGACCCACTTCGCAAGACACGGCGCGCTCGAGGCGGCACACTACCGTCCCGGCCCGCGCGGGCCGCCAGCTGCGGCGGCGTGACGCCCCGCCGGGCACGAAACCCGCCTGCAGCCCCTTGAACCGCGCCGAACACGGCGGTTGCGCGACCTCCGCCTGCCCGGAAGACTGGTCGAAAAGGGCGCTTGAAATTCCTATACGTCGACCTCGCCGGCGCGCTGGCGCGCCAGTGGGGCATGGGGGGGATCACCGCGCTGGCGCCGCGGTCCACCAGCGCGGTGACCTTGCGGCATCCGCATACCAGGGACCGCGTGCAATTGCTGGGGCTCGGCGTTTCCTATGCGCGCGAGCCACCGCGCCGCGACCGGCTCGCGGCGGAGCCGGTCGGTACGCTGTCCATCCGCTTCGGGGTCGATGCGTCCGATCCGGCCTGCGCCGGCATGCCACAGCCCGGCGCGCGCGCACTGGCCGTTCTCGCGGTTCGCATCGCCGATGCTGCCGGTGTTGACTGAATCGAGCCGATGCGTCCCGCCGATTCCGCGCGGCCGGTGACCCACGTTTCGGGCCTTTGGATGGCGCGGGCCGGCGCGTGGGGCATCGCCCTTCAGTCGACCGGAGCCGGCCCGGAAGGCGACGAGCGCGCTCTGGTACTCCATTTCGACCGCCACGGTGGCCCGCGCTGGCTGTGGGGCGAGGGCACGCGGCGCGTCGGCGAGGCAGTGATCGTGCTCGAATACGGCAACGCGGAAGGGCGGCTGACCTACGCATTCCGCGGCGCCTGCGGCGCGGTGGCGGGTAGCGCCAGCCTGGTGCTGCCGACCGTCGGTACCGAGCCTGCGCAGGTGTTCCCCGCGACTGCGCTGCTCAAGGCCGGCGGCGGGGCCTGCTACTGAGGGCGCTGAGGGCGCCGCGCTCGGCGAAGCGAGTGCCGCGCGCGCCGAAGCGAGGCGCAGGGCGCCCGCCGGCGGCGGTGGCCAGTTACGATGCTCGGATGTCTGTCGCAAGCTCCAGGTCTTCCGCTCACGACCCGCGCCTGTTCTGGCTGCTGCAGTTCGCCGGCTGGTTCGGCTACTTCGTGTTCTCCTACGTCGTCGCCTTGGCGCACGGTCGGCCGTCTCACTACTGGTGCGTGCCGCTGAGCACTGCGGTGGCCGGGTTGGTCGCCACCTCGCTGCTGCGCTACCTCGTGCGTCGCTTCGCCGAGAACGGCCCGCTGCGCTTCTTCGGCATCGCCGCGATGCCGATGCTGATGGCCGTGCTGTTCATCAGTCTGATCAATTCCGTCGCGTTGTCCTCGTGGTGCCCGGCGGACTGCCGTCCGGGCAGCAGCTCGGCTTATGTCGCCTATGTGGGCACGTTCACCTGGGTCGTGCTGGCGTGGACGTTGATGTACTGGGCGGTCAAGACCTCGCGCCGGTTGCAGGAGCAGACCGCGGCTGTGCTGGCCGCGCAGGCCGCCGCCAACGAGGCGCAGCTGAAGATGCTGCGCTATCAGCTAAATCCGCATTTCCTGTTCAACACGCTCAACGCGATCTCGACGCTGGTGCTCGACCGCGACATCGACACGGCCAACAAGATGGTCACCAGCCTGTCGGCCTTCCTGCGCCATTCGCTGGACGCCGATCCGATGCAGCGCACGTCGTTGCGGCAGGAGCTCGATGCGCTGCGGCTTTATCTGGGCATCGAGCAGCTGCGATTCACCGACCGCCTGCGTCTGCGGGTGGAGGTCAGCGAGGAAGCCTATGGCGCCGCGGTGCCGAGTTTCCTGCTGCAGCCGCTGGTCGAGAACGCGATCAAGTACGCGGTCGCGCCGCGCGTCGAGGGCGGCACGATCGAGATCCGGGCATGGCTGGAGGGTGATCGACTGCAGATCGAGGTGCGCGACGACGGTCCGGGATTCCCCGCTGCGCGCAGTGACGGCCTGCCGCCCGGGCGCGGCGTTGGCCTGCGCAACGCGCGCGATCGCCTGCGCGTTCTTTACGGGGCGCGGCACGAGTTCGCGCTGGAGGATGCGCATCCGCACGGCGCGGTGGTGCGCATCGGTCTGCCGTTCGAGGCCATCGAGGTGCGTCGATCGTGAGTCATTCGGGCGCAACACTGCGTGCGGTCCTGGTCGACGACGAGCCGTTGGCGCGCCGCGGACTGCAGATCCGCCTCGCTGCGCAGCGCGACGTCGAAGTGGTCGCCGAGTGCGCGACTGGCATCGAGGCGCTGAGGGCGGTCGCTGACCACCAGCCCGACCTGATGTTCCTCGATGTTCAGATGCCTGGCCTCGATGGCTTTGCCACCCTGCGCGAGCTGCCGGCGGACAGCCTGCCCCTGGTGGTTTTCGTAACCGCATTCGACCACTACGCGATTCGCGCTTTCGAGGCCAGCGCGATCGACTACCTGCTGAAGCCCATCGACGACACCCGGTTGGTCCAGTCGCTGGACCGCGCCAGGCAACAACTGCGGGAACAGCGGGCCGAAGCGCACTGCGCGCGACTGCTGGACCTGCTGCGCAGGATGTCCGGGAAAGCCGCGATGACGCTCGATGAGGCGCTCGGGGCTGGATCCGTGCCCGATCCGCGGTCGCAGGTCATCGCGTTCAAGGACGGCAATCGCATCGTGCGCCTCGACGTCGCCCAAATCCGCTGGATCGATGCTGCCGGCGATTACTTGTGCGTGCATTCTGACGACGAGACACTGGTCGTTCGCGGCACGCTGCGCGACATCGAGCAGCGCCTCGACGCGCAGGGCTTCACCCGCATCCATCGCTCGACGATCGTCAACGTGCGGCGCGTGCGCGAACTCCGTTCGCACATCAATGGCGAGTTTTTCGTCGTTCTGCAGTCCGGCCAGACCCTGAAGCTGTCGCGCACCTACCGCGATCGACTTCAGTTGTTGCGCAGCTGAGCAGCCATCGAGGCACCACATCCCACGGGCAGCGCGCGGACCATGCGTCCGCGTGCCCATGCACGTCCGCGTGGCGTGCATTGCCGCGGCCCGTCTACGGTATTCGTTCCGGCGACGTCGGGCGTCGTCCTGCCGCATCGACCGCAAGGGCATGACCTGTGGCAGGTCCGGGCACGAGACCGACTGCGCAGTCTTGCGGGGTCGGGCGAAGTCCGCACGAATCCCGCGCCGGGACCAACAGCGCACGAATCATGAGGAGCCAACCGATGAGAGCCGTCGTTTCCGCCGCCGTCCTGCTGGGCGTCGCCTTGTTCAATCCAGTGCATGGCAAGGACAGGGTGCCGGTCAGTCAGTTGCCGCCCGGCGTCTACCAACTGGATCGCGGCCACGCGAGCCTGACCTGGAAGGTCGACCATCTGGGCCTGTCTGACTACACCGCCCGCTTCGCGACGTTCGATGCCCAGCTGACGCTGACGCCCGACGACCTGACCAAGAGCAAGGTGGAGGTCACGGTGGACCCCGCATCGGTCCGGACCGACTACCCCTACGCCGACCAGAAGGACTTCGACAAGAAGCTCGCCATTGGCGAGGAATGGTTCAACGCCGGCAAGTTTCCGCAAATTCGCTTCGACTCGACCCGCGTAGAGATGACCGGCGACGACACCTTCAGGTTGTACGGCGACCTCACGCTGCTGGGGGTGACCAAGCCCGTCGCGCTGCAGGCCCGGTTGAACGGTGCCTACCGGTCGAAGCCGTTCTCCGACGTTCCGGCGCTGGGTTTCTCGGCCACCGGCTCGATCCGCCGCTCCGAGTGGGGCCTCGACGCCTACCTCCCGGGCATCGGCGACGAAGTCGACCTGCTGGTCGAAGTGGAGTTCCAGCGAGACGAATGAGCAAGGTGGCGATCATGAAGGAATCGGCGCCCACGATGCGCTACAGCGCCGCCGTCATCTGCCTGCACTGGTTGATGGCGGTGGCGCTCCTGCTGATGCTGTGCAGCGGTTTCGCCATGGCCAACCTCGAATCGCTGCCGCAAGCGCTGAAGTTCAAGGTCTACCAGTGGCACAAGTCCCTCGGGGTGTTGCTGCTGCTGGCCGTGGTGGCCCGCATCGGGGCCCGCTGGTGGTTCTCTGCCCCGAGCCTGCCGGCCCATTTCAGGCCGTTCGAGGTCAGGCTCGCGCGGCTTGGTCACTGCGCCCTGTACGGATTCATGCTGACTATGCCGCTCACGGGCTGGCTGATGGTCTCGAGCAGCGTTTACGGCCTGCCGACCATCGTCTTCGGATGGTTCGAGTGGCCCCACTTGCCGGCTGTCACGGGCAACCAGTCCGCGCATGACCTCGCGGCCTGGGCGCATGCGCTTTGCGCGATCGCCTTCAGCGTGACCGTACTGGCGCATGTCGGCGCGGTGGTGAAGCACGCCCGAGTCGACGGGACCCACCTGCTGCGGCGCATGTGGTTCACGCGCCGGTCCTTACATCCACCCACCCGGAAGGGCCCCATGCCATGAAACGCCTGCTCCTCGCAATTTCCCTGCTGGTGGCGCCGTGCTCGCACCCGCAAGCCGCCGATGCGCCCCGTCCCTGGAGGGCCGACCACACTACCGGCACGGTCGGCTTCAGCGGCACCCATGCCGGCGAAACCTTCCGCGGCATCTTCACGCAGTGGGAGAACACGATCATCCTTGATCCAGCGGCTCCGGCGAACGGTCGTATCAGCGCCCGCTTCGTGCTGAGCAGCGCCCGCACCGGCAACGCCATGTACGACGGCACCCTGCCTCAGGCCGACTGGTTCAACGTCAAGGCTCACCCGGACGGTACGTTCGTCAGCAGCAGCCTCAATGAAAATGCCGATGGCACCTACACCGTGTCAGGTGTCCTCACCCTGCGCGGCATCGCCCAGCCCATCCGCTTCCCGCTGAGCATCACCCCGGCGGATGACGGCAGCCTCGAAGTCAAGGGGGAGTTCAGTATCGACCGCCTCGCCTACGGCATTGGCGCCGGCTCGGACCCGACCAGTGAGTGGGTTGGCCGGAACATCGGCGTGCAACTCGATCTCACCGCCCGCTAGCAGCCTGTTGATTTTCGCTTCTACGCGAGCGATTCCGGTCGCTGGTGCGGAGAGTTCATCCGGTTTTTCCGGGTCGGCGATCGTTGCGCGCTGCGTTTCCGCGAGATTTACCGCCCTGCGGGCGCACCTCGCCCGTCAAGGCGCTCATGGCGTCGCCCCTGCGGCCAGCAGCTTCGGCAATCGCACCAGATTGCTCGCCGCCATCGCGAACTGGAACAGTGCCTCGACACGCTTCAATCCGCGCTGCTTGAGTTGGCGCATCCCCGCCGCTGCCTTGATCCAGCCGAAGTAGGCTTCGATCCACGCCCGCGTCTTCAGGCTCATCGCGTAGCCCGCATGCCGCGTCGTGCGGCCGTCGATCGCTCTGCGCCGATGGCCGTTGTCCTGCGCCACGTGCGGCGTCACGCCGGCGTCCCGGCACGCCGCGACAAAGTCCGCCGTGTCGTAGGCCTTGTCCGCTGCCAGCGTCCGACGCCGTTTCCCCGCCAGTTGCTTCACCAAGGCCAGCGCCGCGTCACGCTCCCCATGGCCGGTGGCCTGGCTCACGCACGCACCGCGCACCAGACCGCTGCGGTGTTCCATCAGCACGTGGCCCTGATAACTCAGCTGCGCTCCCGTGTTGCCCTTGCGGTACAGCCGCGACTCCGGGTCACTGCTCGATGCGTGGGTGTCGTTCTTGCGCTGCTGACCCTTGAAGTCCGGCGCCGCGTTGCGCGGGCCGCCACCATCGGGCGGGCCTTCCTTCGGCCGGAAGCTCTTCTGGGACGCCCAGGCCTGCAGTAGCGTGCCGTCCACCGAGAAGTGCTCGTCCGACATCAGCCCCTGCGCCGTCGCCAGTCTCACGATCTCCTGAAGGAACTCGGACGCCACCGATTCGTCGTTCAGCCGGTCGCGGTTCTTCGAGAACACCGAGTGGTCCCATACCGCCTCATCATGGGAGTTCACGACAGTGCCCAGCGATTGCGACGGCGTGCCGGCGAGGAAGTCGCCGAGCTTCTGCGCCGGCGCTTCGTAGGTTTCGCCGCCGAGCTTGAACGCCACGGCCTCCGAGTGGCGCTGCAGCGCGATGCCGGCCAGCGGGCTGCCGCTGGGGTCGAACTCGGCGTAATCCTCGGGCGTGATGCCCACGACGATCGCGGCGTTGGCATTGCGCTCGTTGCGCGAGTACTGGCTCATGCCGTTGGTGACCACGCGCCCGGGCTCGCTGGCGGCGGCCACCACGGTGCCGCCGGGGCACATGCAGAAGCTGTAGACCGAGCGCCCGTTCTTGCAGTGGTGCACAAGCTTGTAGTCGGCCGCGCCGAGGATGGGATGACCGGACTGCGGCCCGAAGCGTGCCTGGTCGATCACCGACTGTGGGTGCTCGATGCGGAAGCCGATCGAGAAAGGCTTGGCTTCCATGTGGACGCCGCGCGCGTGCAGCATCGCGAAGGTGTCGCGGGCGCTGTGGCCCAGCGCCATCACCACGTGGTCGGCGCGGAGCGTTTCGCCGCTGGCCAGCACCACGCCGCGCAGATGGCGGACGCCATCGGCGTCCACGTCGATCAGCAGGTCATCCACGCGCTGCGAGAAACGGATTTCGCCGCCCAAGCTTTCGATGACGCCACGCATGTGCTCCACCATCGACACCAGGCGGAAGGTGCCGATGTGCGGCTTGCTGACGTAGAGGATTTCATCGGGCGCACCGGCCTTCACGAATTCGTCCAGCACCTTGCGGCCGAGGTGGCGCTTGTCGCTGATCTGGCTGTAGAGCTTGCCGTCGGAAAACGTGCCGGCGCCGCCCTCGCCGTACTGCACGTTCGACTCGGGGTTCAGCACTTTCTTGCGCCACAGGCCGAAGGTGTCCACGGTGCGCTCGCGCACCTGCTTGCCGCGCTCCAGCACGATGGGCTTGAGGCCCATCTGCGCCAGCACGAGTGCTGCGAACAGCCCGCAGGGGCCCATGCCGACCACGATCGGGCGCAGCGGCTGGTTCGGCGCCGGCTTGGCGATGAAGCGGTAGGTCGTGTCGGGCGTCGGGGTCACCTTGACGCGGTTCGGCTCCGTCTCCGCCGCCACGCGCTTCAGCACCGCCGCCTCATCGGCGACGTCGACATCCACCGAGTAGATCAACTGGATCTGGCCGCGCTTGCGGGCGTCGTAGCTGCGCTTGGCCACGGTCAGCGAACGCAGCGCGCCGGGCTTCAGCTTCAGACGCGCCAGCACCGCGTCGTTGATCGCGGTGTCGGCGTGGTCGAGCGGCAGCGTGATGTCGGTGAGTCGAAGCATGGGGCGCGGAGCGGTGGGGCCGTGGAGGGCCGCCATGATCCCACGGCGGGCGGGGCGTCACTGCGCCGTCGTCCATCTCGTCCCCGCCGTCGCTCATCGCGTCTGTTTCGTCCAGCCGTGTAACCGGGCTTGCCGTGTGGACGTAGGGTGAATTCGTGAGGTGATCGACCACGCCGTCCTTTCGGGATCGCGCCACGAGCCTCGCCACTGGGGAGCGCCCTTGCCGGGCCAGCCCCTTCCACTCCCTCCGCTTGCCCAAAGGACGTTTCCGATGAAGACCTCGCTCTCGCTCGCCGCTTTCGCCGCCGCTTTCGCCACCTCCTTCGCCGCCCTCGCCGCCGATGCTCCGCAGGGCAGCAGCGGCGCCGCTGTCGCCGCCGGCGACACCATCCACTGTTACGGCATCACCTCCTGCAAGGGCCAGAACGACTGCAAGACCACCGAGCACGCTTGCAAGGGCAATGCGGAGTGCGCCGGCCACGGCTTCAAGGCCACCACGGCCAAGGAGTGCCTGGACAAGGAAGGCACGATCGGCGACATCGCCGCCTGAGGCACCTGCGGCGCGACTGGCCTTCGGGCCGGTCGCGGCCGCGACGGGTCACGACGATGAGCACGCCTCGCCACGCGAACCTCCTGCAGCCTTCCCCGGGTTACGGCCTGGGCCTGCGCCCGCAGCACTACGCCGACTTCGCCGCATCGAAGCGCGACGTCGACTGGCTCGAAATCATCTCCGAGAACTTCATGGTCGACGGCGGAAAGGCACTTCAGTGGCTGGACCGGATCCGCGCCGACTACCCGATGGCGATGCACGGAGTGACGCTGTCGATCGGCGGCACCGACCCGCTCGACCTCGATTACCTGAAGCGCCTGAAAGCGCTGGCCGCGCGCGTCGACCCGCTGTGGGTCTCCGACCATGTCTGCTGGGGAGGCCATGGCGGCATCCACGCCCACGACCTGCTGCCCTTGCCGTATACGGCCGAGGCCGTGCGCCACGTCGCCGGCCGAGTGCGGCAGGTGCAGGACATGCTTGGCCGGCGCCTCGTGCTGGAGAACGTCTCCAGCTACGTCGTGTTCCGCGAGGACGAAATGCCGGAATGGGCCTTCCTCGACACGCTGTGCCAGGAGGCTGATTGCCTGCTGCTGCTCGACCTCAACAACATCCACGTGAGCGCGGTGAACCACGGCTTCGACGCGCTCGATTTCCTCGACGGTGTGCCGCTCGACCGCTTGCAGCAGGTGCATCTCGCCGGCCACACCGTCCGCGACGGCTATCGGATCGACACCCATGACGCAGCGGTCAGCGACCCGGTGTGGGCGCTGTACCGCGAATTCGTCACGCGCACCGGTGGCCGCGCCACGATGATCGAACGCGACGACCACATCCCGGCGCTGGACGATCTCGAAGCCGAACTCCGCATCGCGCGCCGCATCGCCGCCGAGGCGCCCGGGGCCCTCGCCGCATGAGCGCACTGGCCGCCTTGCAGCAGCGTTTCCTCGACGGCGTGCTGGCGGACGGTCCGCAGGCCGCGGACGACATCCGCGGCACGCCAGCGTTCGCCGTCGACCAGCGACTGGCCGTCTACGCGAACGCCTACCGGCGACGGCTCGTCGAGGCCTTGGCGTCAGTGTTCGAGCGCTGCGCGCAAATGCTTGGCGAAGACGCCTTTGATGCTCTGGCCTTGGCCTACGTCGAAACCCATCCACCGCACGATCGCTCGCTCGGCCGCTACGGCGTCGATTTCCCCGAGTGGCTGCGGGCTCGCGACCCTGAACTGGCCACTGCCGCTGGCGTGGCGACGATCGACGCTGGACTCCGCCGCGCCTTCGACGCCGCCGATGCCGAACCCGTCGATCGGGCCGCCTTGCTCGCGCTCCCCGTGATGGCTTGGGCCGGGCTCCGCTTCGCGTGGGTGCCGGCGCTCGCCACCGGCCAGGTCGAGGCCGCGGCCATCGAACGCTGGCGTGAACCGGGGCCGAACGGCGTCGAGGACAGCGACGCGCCGATCACCGCCATCGCGTTCGGGCGCCGCGATGGCCAGACGTTCTTCCGCAGCATGGCGGCCAGCGAAGCCCTGTTGCTCGAGCGCCTCCGGTGCGGCGCCACGCTGGCGGAAGCCTGCGCCGGCGAGGGCTTGCCGATCCCGCTCGAGGTCGCCGCCCCGGCACTCTTGTCGTGGATCGACGAGGGCTGGGTGGCGCGGCTCGCCGTCGATACCGACCCCATGTGAGCACGACGACGCCCAGCGAACCGCTGCGTCATCGGCCCGGCCACGCCTCGATGGCCCAGCTCAAGCGGCTGCCGGTCGACGAGCTGGAGATCGACCGCTCCTTCGTGAAGAACCTCACGTCGGACGCCGAGGACGAGGCCATCGTGTCGGCGACGATCGCGCTAGCGCACCGGCTTGGTCTTCCCGTGGTGGCTGAAGGCGTCGAGGACGCGGCGACCGCCGAGCGACTCGCGGCCCTCGGCTGCGACGAGATCCAGGGCTACGGCGTGGCCCGCCCGATGCCGGTCGCCGAACTGGTGGAATGGGTGGCGCGCCATCGCTCGGCGGTGCGCGCCTTCGTCAGTGGACTTGCCGCATGAACCGCTCGCGCGCGGTCAGGGTTCGTGCGTTCGTCCTCAATACCAGCCTCTCGCTCGCCTCCATCAGCGGCGCATCGACGGCACTAGCCGACCTGCCGTACTCGGGGCGCATCGACCTTCGCGCTGTCTCGGCCAGCGGCGGCGAGCCCTGGGCCGAAGGCGGCCCGTCCACGCAGCGCTACGCCTCCGGGCGCGACCTCCGGTTGGCGCACAGCGTGCTGGTGGTCGATTGGCAATCCGAAGCGAAGCCGCTCGACGCGCGGCTGGTGCTTCACGCCGCCGATGATCGCCCCGGCGTGGTCGACGCGACGGAGCTTCTCCTGCGCTGGAAACCGCTGCCCGACGGGCCCTGGCGAAGCAGCGTGCGCACTGGCGCGTTCTTCCCCGAGATCTCGCGAGAGAGCGGCGGCCTTGGCTGGACCCCGACGCGGGGGCTCTCGACCTCGGCCGGCAACGCCTGGATCGGCGAGGAGCTGCGCACGATTGGCGTCGAGGCGACCTGGAGCCGTGGACGAACCCGTTCCGCGAGATCGACGGCCGCGCCGGGGCCTGCGTGTTGCTCGGCCACGAGCACGCCGAGGGCTGGCGCAGCCGGCTGTGGCTGTACGACAACTTCGCCGATCCGAGCGTGCTGAAATCCGGGCAGTACGCATGGCATACGCGCTTCGCGCAAGGCCGGATCGAACGCCGCTGGGCAGGCGGCACCACGCTGGCGCTGCAGGCGATGGCCGGCACAACCGCGATGGGCCCACGCCGCCAGCTCGTCGTCGACAACGGCTACCGCGCGATGAGCCTGCACCTCGACCGTGCGGCCGGCACCTGGCGCTGGGGTGTGCGGCTGGAGTGGTTCGACGTCTCCGACCGCGATGCCACGGCGGATGACCCGAATGCCGAATCCGGTCGAGCCGCAGTGCTTCACCTCACGCGCCCTTTGGGCGCGTGGGAATCGGTGTTCGAAGCCAGCCGGGTCGACAGTTCGCGTGAGGCGAGGACACTCCTAGACCGCGCCCGCCGCAGGATCGACGGCAGCGTGTCGATCGCGCTGCGACGCGACTTCTGAACGCGACGTCAGTCGCCGGAACCACCCCGCAGCAGCTCGCCTGGCGCGACGCCCATCCGCGTCCGGAACACCCGCGCCAGGGCCGACGCGCTGCCGTAACCAACCTCGGCCGCCACCTGCTTGACCGGCCGGCCGCGGCGCAACGCCGCCTCGGCCAGCGCCAGCCGATAGCCGGCGAGGTAATCGCCCGGCGTCTGCCCGACCACCGCGTGGAAATGCGCTGCAAAGCGTGCGCGCGACATGCCAGCCACCTCGGCCATCCGCTGCAGTGTCCATGGCTCAGCGGGCCGTGCATGCAGGCCCACCAGCGCCCTGGCCAGCCGTGGATCGCCCAACCCGGAGAACGCGCCGCGCTCGACGAGGCCGACATCGAGCACATGCCGCAGCACGTGGATTAGCAGCAGCTCGGCGAGCCGATCGACTGCCTGCTGGCGCCCGCAGTGGCCGCTGAAGGCCTCGTCGAACAGCAGTCGCGCGATGCCGTGCAGGGCCGGTGCGGCGGCGAGGTCGATCACCAGCGGCGACGGCAGCGAGCACGACACCGAATCGCCGGCGCCACCGCCGAAGCGCACGCTCGCGCACAGCAGGGTGGCCTCGCGGTCCTCGGGCACAAAAAGACGATGCGTCGTGGGCTTCGGGAACAGCACGAGCGCCGGGCGCGGCAGGGGCTCGAACTCACCGCCGGCGCGTGGGGCAAGAAAGGCCTCGCCGGCGTCGAACAGGTGCAGGTGGCCCACGCCGTCGGCCTCGTCGAAGCTCGCCAGCCCGCACAGCGCACCGCTGTGGAAGACCGAGGCGGAGAGGTGGAAGCGCTCAAGCAGGGGAGCAAGGCGGTCAGCCATAAGACTTTGGGTATCGATAAACAGACGCTCAGAACCCAAGAGTATCAGCAGCCTCGGGATAGTGGCGTCCGTGGATTCCCCCACGCCCATCCGAGAGAACCGCCATGACCCGCATCGCTCCCCTGAACCCCGCCAACGCCTCGCCCGCCACCGCCGAAACGCTGGCCGGCGTCAAAGCCAAGCTCGGCCTGCTGCCGAACCTGATCACCACGCTCGCCCATTCGCCGGGCGCGCTGAACGGCTACCTCGCCCTTTCCGGCGCGCTGGCCGACAGCCTGCTCGACGCCCGCCAGCGCGAGATCGTCGCGCTGGCCATCGGCCAGGCCAACGAGTGCGGCTACTGCCTCGCCGCGCACACCACCATCGGCAAAGGCGCCGGCCTCAACGCCGAAAGCATCGCCGCCGCGCGCCGCGGTGAGGGCAACACCTCGTCCGATGCGGCCCTCGCCCGCTTCGCCCGCGTGCTCACCGAGACCCGCGGCAACGCGACCGATTCCGAGTACCAAGCCTTCCTCGCCGGTGGCTTCAGCCCGGCGCAGGCCCTCGACGTGGTGGCGCTGGTCGCGCTGAACACCCTGACCAACTACACCAACCACTTGGCCGGCACCGTGGTCGATTTCCCCGCCGTGCCGCTTCAGCAGGCGGCCTGACCATGGGCGCGATCCTGCACCTCGATGATCGCAACCTGCCCGCGGCCCTGGCGCAAAGCCGAGGCCCGGTGCTGGTCGACTTCCATGCCACGTGGTGCGGCCCCTGCCGCTCGCTGGCGCCCAGCCTCGATGCGCTCGCCGACGAAACCGGCGAGCACCTCGCGGTGATCAAGGTCGATATCGACCAAGCGCCTGCCGCTGCGAACGCCTTCGGCGTCCGCAGCGTGCCGACCCTCGTGCTGCTCGACGAAGGCCGCATCCGCGACATGCGCGTCGGCCTCCAATCGCTGGCCCAGCTGCGCACGTGGGTCGCTAGCGTGCTGCCGCCGTCCGCGATGGCCCGCGCCTGAGTCGCCTTCTGACGAATCCACTGCTTTCCCTTCGCAACGAACCCAAGGAACACGAACGATGAACCGCTTCTTCAAGACCTCCCTGCTCGCCACCGCGCTGGCCCTCGGCGTCGGTTTCGCCGCCACCCAGGCTTTCGCCTACGACGAAAACTCCCCGGCCGCCATCAATGTCGATGCCGGCGTGATCCTGCATGGCTATGACGCCGTGGCCTACCAGACCGAAAACCGCCCGGTGAAGGGCAACTCCGCCTTCAGCGCCACGCATGAGGGAGCGACTTACCACTTCGCCAGCGCCGCCAATCGCGACACCTTCCTCACCGACCCGGCTCGCTACGCCCCGGCCTACGGCGGCTTCTGCGCCATGGGTGCCGCGCTCGAGAAAAAGCTCGACATCGATCCGACGCAGTTCAAGGTCGTCGACGGCCGCCTGTACCTCAACGTCAATGCCGATGTGTTCACCGCCTGGGAGAAGGACATCCCGACAAACATCAAGAATGCCGACCAGAACTGGCCGGGCATCGCAAACGAAGCGCCGAACACGCTCTGACGTCGCCTCGCATCGTGTGCAGGCCACTCGAACCGCTGCGCCGACGGCGGTTCGAGCACCACCGGTAGATTTCCATGACTTGGCTGTACCTGGCGCTCGCTGACGCTTTCGAGATCGCTTTTGCACTGTCGATGAAGGCCTCGAAGGGCTTCACGGTATTCTGGCCAACGGTCACCACCGTCATTGGCGTCCTCGCCGGCATCACCTTCCTGACGCTGTCGATGAAGACGCTGCCGGTCTCGGTCGCCTACGCGATCTGGGTGGGCGTCGGTGCGATGGGAACGGTCGCCTTCGGCCACTGGTTTTTCGGAGAACCCTTTACACCATTAAAGCTGGCGAGCATCGCGCCGATCGCGCTCGGCGTTGCCGGGCTGAAGGTGGCGTCGGGCGAGTGAGTCACGATCATTCGATTGGCGCCGTCGCGTCCGCCGCCCACTCCCACATCGAGCCGTCGTAGTTGCGCGCTTCGATGCCGTGCTCGCGCAGCAGCTCGGTGACGAAGGCCGAGCGCACGCCCCCCGTGCAGTAGACGATCGCGGGCTGGCCTTCCAGGACCCCCGCGGCGTTCAACCGCGAACGCAACGCATCGCCCCGCAAGACGCGACCGTCGGCATCGGAAAGTGCGCGCCAATCAAGATGCACCGCGCGTGGCAAGTGACCGCCGCGCGCTTCGCCATACGGCGTTGCACCATCGAATTCTTCGCGCGAGCGTACGTCGATAACCACGACGCCAGTGTCGGCGAGCGCACGTCGCACGTCCGCCTTCGTCGCCCGCGCGTGGAATCGCGGCCGTGCGGTGACCGTGCCGGGCGCCACCGCGAAACTCGCCCCGACCGACCACGCATGGCCCGCTTCGCGCCAGGCCGTGCAGCCGCCGTCGAGTACCTGCACGTCGTTCTTGCCGAGCACGCCAAGTGTCCAAGCCACCCGCGCCTCCTCGCCCCAGCCCGCGCCGCCGTCGCCACAGACCAGCACCGGGCGCGCGTCGTCGACACCGGCGGCGGCGAAGCGTCGCGCAAGGGCGTCGAGATCGGCGGGCAGGCGTCCACCGGCATCGGCACCCTCCCGCGTGTCGTGCCAGTCGAAGCGCGACGCACCGTCGATGTGGCCGCTCGCGAACGCAAGCCGACCGCGGGTGTCGAGCACCGCTGCGGCACGGTCCTGAACGAGGGCGCGCGCCGACGCCGCGTCAATGAAGCGCAGTGACGTGCCCGCAGCGGCGAGGTCGCTGACCGCGGCGAAGGCGATGGCGCCGACGGCAAACGCATGCGCGTATGCTCGGACGCGGGCCGCTGGGGCCTTCGGTGCTTCGAGGTTGGGCATGCGCATCGTCAAGTGGTTCATCGCGGGCTTCATCGCCACGCTCATTTTCCACCAGGGCCTGCTCGGCCTGCTGTACGCCGCCGGCATCAGCCCGCGCGCGCCGTTCAACCTGGCCGCGACGGCGCCGCTCGGCATTCCCCAGGTGGTCTCGCTGGCATTCTGGGGCGGCGTCTGGGCGGTCGCGCTGGCGCCGCTGCTGGCCAAGCTACGCGCCTCGCGCTGGTGGCTCGGTTGGATCGTCGCCGGCGCGATCGGCCCGAGCGCGGTCGCGCTGTTCATCGTCTTCCCGCTGAAGGGCATGGCCATGGCCGGCGGCTGGGATCCGAAGCTGATCATCGGCGCCCTGCTGCTCAATGGCGCGTGGGGCTCGGGCTGCGCCGTGATGCTGCGGCTGATGCGCTCGCGCTGACGCGAGCGCGCGCCGCCCACGACAGCGCGAGGCCCACCGCCACCAGCGTCCACTGCGCCACGAGCGCCCATTGCGCGATGCCGAAGGCCACCATGTCGTCGCGTTCGAGATTCAAGCCGGTGGCATAGCTGAAAAGCACGCCGAGCGCGGCCCACCACGGCCACGAGTGGCGGGTGAGCGTGGCGAGCGGGAGGAACCACAGCAGATACCACGGGTTGATCACCGGCGACACCAGCAGCAGCAGGCCGAACACCGGCACCCAGCTTTCCGGTGAACCCTCTCCAACACGTCGATAGATCAGCAGCATCAGTGTCGTCGCGAGCACCGCCATCGTGAGCTTCGCCGCGTGCCAACTGATCACCGGGACCAGCAGCGCCACCAAGCCCGGATTGAACTGCCAGTGCTCGGCGAAGACGCGCAGGCCGGCCAAGTCGGTGCCGCTGCCGACAAAGGGCACGTACATCGCCATCAACAGCAGCGTGAGGGCCAGAAGGCCGCGCCACTGCCGCGCCAGCAGCCACGCGCCGAGTGCCGGCAGCGCGCTCGACTTCACCGCCAACGCCAGCGCGTACCCGACGGCACTTGCCCACGGCGACGCCACGGTGCGCCACTGCCAGGCCAGCAGCAACGCCAGCGCCACCAGCGCATCCGGGTGCCCGGTAAGAGCGACTTCCTTGAACACCAGCGGTTGCGCGACGTACAGCAGCACGCGCTCCGCGCGCGCGTCGGCCAGAAGTCGCCACACCAGCAGCAGGTGCAGGGCCGACACGAGCAGTCGCAGCGGCAGCTCATGGCTGCCACCGACGACGTAGCCGAGCAGGAACAGCGCCTGCAGCGAGGGGCCGTAGATGGTCGGCACGTCCGCGTGGTTCACCGAGCTCAATACCGCGGCCATCTCCGGCGGCAGCGTGGCGTCGCCGTAGAACGCCGACGGCGCCACACCGTAGGGCGAGCCCGACACCGCCGTGCGGTAGCCGTCCCACAGGTAGCGGAAGTGGTCGTCCTCGTAGAGCGGCAGGCCGAGCGCACCGAGCGCGTGCGCGGCGAGCGTGAACCCCATCACCGTCGCCGGCGACCACGCGATGTGCCGGGCCAGAAGCCACGCCGACGCGCTTCCCAGCACCACCAGCGCGAGAAAAACCAGCACGCTGCCGCCCCAGGCACCGCGCGACAGCGCCACCATCGCGATGGCGCTCAGCCACCACGCCAGCAGCGCCGCGGTGGGCGCGATGCGGACGATCAGGCGCGGGCGGCCCATCGCCGGCTCATCCACGCGGCAGCGCGCCCGGAACATTCGCCGGCGCGAGCGTTGAACCCGCTCGACGCTCCTCCCACCAGCAGCGCGCGACCATGCCGAGGATGCCGACGCCAGCACCGATCACGCCGCGCACGGTGCCGCTGATCTTCGATCGACCCAATCGGACGCGGGTGTCCACCGGCACTTCGCAAACCACCAGACGGTGCTGCGCGGCTTTCACCTGCATTTCCACCGTCCAGCCGAACGCCACGTCACGCATCGCAAGCCGGCGATACGCGTCCATGCGAATGGCGCGGAACGGCCCGAGGTCGCTGTAATGCACGCCCCAGATTCCGCGGATCAATGCCACCGCGAGACGATTGCCGAAACGCTGGGGCAGCGTCAGCGCGCCAGCTTCGACGTGGCCCAGGGTTCGCGAGCCGATCACCAGATCGGCACCGGCCTCGATTCCGTCAACGAGGGCGCGCGCCTGAGCTTCCACCACCGAGCCGTCGGCGTCGACGAACACCAGAACGTCGACCTCGCCGAGCGCCTGCACCGCGCGCTGGCAGGCGATGCCGTAGCCCGCCCGCTCCTCACGCACGACGATGGCACCGGCCTCTCGTGCGAGTGCGCCGGTGTCGTCGATCGAGCCGTTGTCGCAAACGGCGATCGCTGAAAACAGCGGCCGTCCAGCGGCGTCACGGCAGCGGGCCAAGCCCTCGACCACGCCCGTGATGGCCAGCTCTTCGTCGCGGGCCGGCAGCACCACCCCGATGCGCAGCGGTGCGTCCACCGGCTCAGTACCGGTAACCGAGCTGCACCGACCAGAAGCGGCTCCTCGCCGTGTTCCGGCCCTCGAACTTCGCGCCCCCCCCCACGGACAGCGACCACGATTCCGCGAGCTGGAAGGCCAGCCCGGCTTGGCCGAGGTCGTACTCCTCCTGCACTTCCGGGAAGCGCGCCGGGCTGAAACCCGGGCCGCCGATCCGCAGGTCGCCGTCAGAGCGCACCGACTGCAAACCCGCATAGCCCGACATGAAGTCGGAGAACGCGTACGACGCCGAGACTTCGGCAAACCACTCGTCCGGGATGTCGTTCCCACGTGCGCGATAGCCCATGCCGCCGGCGATGGCGAAGCCGTTGCCGAAGGTGTAGCCGGCGAGGCCTTCGAGCTCGAAGCCACTGCCGCCATCGCCAATCGCCGTGATCGCACCGGTGTCGTAGTCGCCTTCAATGATCGCCGCGACGCCCAGCGTCACCACGGTTGGACCGTCGCGCCACGCCGCCCAGCGCAGGCCGAGACGGGTGTCGTTCAAGCCCGACAAACCGCCCTGCGGCGCGAGGCCGGGGTCGACGAGGAAATCGCTGCTACCGTAGCTCGTCTGCAGATCCAGCGTGAGGCGATCGGTGAGGCCGTACGACCACGCGAGTGCGGTGGTGTCCAGATCGAGATCGGTGGGCAGGTCGAGTTCGGTGTCGCCGGCGTAGAAACGGTCGGCGGTCTGGCTGCTGACGCCGAGCGTGAAATCACCGGAACCCTCCGGCAACGTCCACGGATTGGCGGCGTGGCCTGCGACGGGTGCCGCCACGATCAGGGCGACGGCAAGGCGACTCAGAACCGCACGGGGGCGCGTCATGATCATGCTCCTTACAGCCCGAAGCGCTGGTTGAGGAAAGCCTTGATGCGCCGGCGCTCGCTGCGTGACAGGTCGAATTCCCCGCCATCAATGCGCATCACCAGCTGCTTCGCAGCGGCGGCGTCGGTGGCGCCGCCGGGCACCGGGCAGTCGTTGCAGGCGAGCTTCCGCGTGTACTCGGCGCGGCCGCGCTCGTGGCTGTCCTGCGCTGGCGAAACCCGCGGGATCGACGGTTGGGAAATCGAGCCGGAGGCGACTACGGGGCCGGCAAAAGTGGCGAGGGTCAGAGGAACAATCAGCAGATGTTTCATAACGCAACACTCCTTGGAGAGGCCAGTTCGGCCGAGGGGTCGGGGTTCGGATGCGCGCGCTCGCGATCCGAGGTGAATCGATAGAAGAGCGGCTTGGCGGCGAAGCCGTGCTCGTCCACCACGTGCCGGAACAGATGGGTGTCGAGCAGGTGCTGGCCCAGCGCCTGCGCCGCGGCGGCGCCCAGCCCGTAGAACCGCATCAGCCAGGCATGCGCCTCGCTGCCAAGGAACACCGACGGGTAGGCCTGCGCGCGCCACAGCCGATCACGAACGTCGAATCCGCCTTGGCGGCATTCCTTCGCGACCAGGTCGAGGTCGATGGCGTCGATCTCGGGGCGCTCGCCGTTGAACCGGTAGAACTTTCCTTCATCGAGAAAGCCGTGGTCGAGCGTCACGTGATCGAACGCGCCGAGCCGCCGAAGCAGTTCGCCCACGTCGACCGCTTGCGCACGGCTGAGCCCGAGATTCGAGGCCAGCCATCGCGTGGCTTCGTCGCCTCGGAAGCACTGGGGGTAGGTCTTGAATCGATAGACGCGATCGGCGATGTCGACGCCGCCGCGCGCCTGCATGCTGCGCGCCACCGCGCGCGGGTCGATGCCGGACTGCTCGAGATGGCGCCAGATGGCGTCGATGCCGGCCGTTCCGCGATCGGTGTCGAGCCCACCGCGCGGCGCGAGGCTGCGCAGCATGTCCTGGGCGCGATCGAGATCGAGTACCGGCAGCCCCCAGGCGGCAAGCATGCTCTGGACCGGCTCGATGCTCGCGCGCAGGCGGTCCAGCGACACCGCCCCCATCACATCGTGTGCGCCGTGCCTGCGCGCCCACTGCCGCACCCGGAACGACGCCTGCAGCTGGGCCGGATCGTTGAGCAGGACGGCCAAACCCGGATAGCGCGGGTGCAGCGTCGCGGCGAGATCCGGCCACCACAGCGCGTCGTCGGCCACGCGCCCGAGGTCGGCGACCAGCACAAGGCGGCCGCGAAGACCGGGTGCCAGCGCGTCGAGCTGCTCCAGCAGCGGGGCATCACGGCGAAGACGACGCACCCCGAACGCACCGGCGCGGAACACGCTGCTGAGAAGGTGTTCCTGCGCGGCGTCGCGCTGCGCGATGACGACGGTGGCGTCGGTCGACATGCGTCACTCCGCGCGGTTGAGGCGCCAGTCGTAGTCGGTGTAGTCGAGGTCGACATCGCCTTCGCGGAGCGCCTTCGCCACCCGCGCGTCGAGGCCGAGGTCGGCGACGTACAGCACAAGGAAGGCCTCGACCGAATCAGCGCCGAGGAAGCCCTTCTCGAAGTCGCCGCTGTACCAGTCGAAGATCGACGAGACTTCGAGCACTTCGTCGTCGGCGTTCCAGCGGTTGCGGCTGCGGTCGCGCAGGAAGCGTCGGGTCTGGTCCTGGAGCTGGGTCTCGAGCTTCGCCGCGGTGAAGGCTTCCGGCCGCAGCGCCGGGCAGCCGATCGAGGCGCAGTTCACCGCGAAATGAATGCGCGGCTCGTCGAAATCATCGGCACCGCGCAGCAGCCCGTGCTCGATGTCGTCGAGGCTGCGGGTCTCTCCGAGCAGCGGGAACGCCGCCTTCTTCCAGGGCGACTGCAGCAGGCTGCCGAGGTCCTTGATCGACTCGAGGTCGGCCGGGGCATCGGCGATCAGCGCCACGGTGTAGGCGTTGTAGGCGTTGATCAGGAAGGCGTGGCGCTCGCGCTTGCTCCAGCGCGCGAAGGTGCTTTGCGGCACGCGGGCCAGCGCGTCGGTGTAACGCTGCAGCGCGGCGCGGTCGCGGCGGAAGCCAGCGTAGTCCACCACCGTGCCGACGCCGTTCGCCGCCGCCCCCCGGGGCACCCAAGTCACGTGCTTGGAGAGCAGGGCCGTCCACGGTTCGTGGTCGAAGGTGGGGGGGGCTGTAACCGGTGCCCGCCCGAGTACGAACGGGGCCCATGTGAAGGCGAAAACCATAAGCAGGAGCGCACGCAGGCTCATGGACGAGGCCTCGAAGGATGAGGTGCTCAGTGTCCGCCCTCGACCCCCCGCGAACGCGCACCGGAAATCCAGCACCCATGTCCGAAAGTCCGACGTCCGACCCGCTCTCCGACCTTCTCGGTGCCTATCAGCTTTCGGCGAAAGTATTCGCGCGGCCGCTGGTCTGCGGCGGATGGCGCGTCGACACCAATGGCGTGGCCCACACGCAGTTCCACCTGCTGGTGCGCGGCACGTGTTTCCTGCACATGGCGCATCTACCGCGCGCGCTGCCGCTGCGCCCAGGGGATCTCGTGATGGTGCCGAATGGCGATTGGCACATCCTCAGCGCCGACCCGCTGGCCGCGGCGGGCACCGCCACGGAGGGCCTCGAAGGCAACCACGCCGCACTGCTCTGTGGCGCTCTCTCGGTGCCCGAAGCCGGCCGCAAGGCGCTCTTCAATCTGCTGCCGCCCGTCCTGATCGTGCGCGCGAACGAAGCGAACGAACGCTTCGGCCATCTCGTCAGGCTGATCACCGAGGAGTCGATCGCCGCGGAGCCCGGCTCGAACATCCTGCTTGATTCCCTGTCGAACGCGCTGGTAACGATGACGCTGCGCGAGCACTTCCGCCACGCTGCAGCGGTCGAGACGCGAGGCGTGCTGGCCGCGGCGAATGACAAGCGGCTCGGCGCGCTGATCTCGGCCATCCATCGCGAGCCCGGAAAGCCGTGGAGCGTCGATTCGATGCTTGCGCTCGCCCCGGTGTCGCGCAGTGCGCTGATGGAGCGATTCCAGCAACTTCTCGGCGAAAGCCCAATGGGCTACGTCACGCAGCTGCGGATGATCCGCGCGCGCCAGCTGCTCGCCGACCCGGCGGTGTCGAAAACGGCCATCCCGGGTATGGTGGGCTACGACAACGAGGCGGCGTTCCGCCGCGCCTATCGGCGGTTCGTCGAGGCGAGCAGGCTGGACGACCAGTGCCAAAAGACGGACGCACCATGACGCGAGGTGCCAGCGCGCAGGCCACAGTGACACCCGGGCCGGGCCTCGAAGGACCTTCGCCCCGGTCTTCCATTCCCAAGGTCTTCGCATGAGCACACCAATCCAACGCTACCGCCCGCTGATAGCCATCGTCCTGGTCGCCTTGATCGGCACAGGCGTCTGGTGGAGCGGCGCGCACCAGTTCCTAACGCTGGATACGTTGAAGACCCAGGCCGACGCGCTGGGCGCCGCCGTCACAGCGAACCCGTGGCAGGCGGCGGGGCTGTTCTTTTTGGCCTACGTACTGGTGGCCGCGCTGTCGATCCCCGGTGCGGCAGTCATGACGCTGGCGTCCGGCGCACTGTTCGGGCTGATCGAAGGCACCGTGCTGGTGTCCTTCGCGAGTTCGATCGGCGCGACGCTGGCCTTCCTCGTCGCGCGTTTCGGCTTCCGCGACGCGCTGCGGGCGCGCTTTGGCGAGCGGCTGCGCGACATCGACGCCGGCATCGCCCGCGACGGTGCCTTCTACCTGCTCACCCTGCGCCTCGTGCCGGCCTTCCCGTTCTTTTTGGTGAACCTGCTTTCGGGCCTCACCTCGCTGCCCACGCGCACGTTCTACTGGGTGAGCCAACTCGGCATGCTTCCGGCGACCATCGTCTACGTGCTCGCGGGCACTCAGCTGGCCCAGATCCGCTCGCTCGGCGACGTCCTCTCGCCCGGCCTGCTCGGCGCGCTCGTGGCGCTCGGTGCGTTGCCGCTGCTGCTGAAGGCTGTTCTGGGCTGGCTCAAGGCCCGCCGCGTCTACGCCGGCCACCGCAAGCCGAAATCCTTCGACTACAACCTGATCGCCATCGGCGCCGGTTCGGCCGGGCTCGTCACCACCTACATCGGTGCGGCGGTGAAGGCCAAGGTCGCGCTGATCGAAAAGCACAAGATGGGTGGAGACTGCCTCAACACCGGCTGCGTGCCCTCGAAGGCGCTGATCCGCTCGGCTCGGCTGCTGGCCGAAGCGCGCGAGGCCCAGAAGTATGGGCTGAACTCGCTCACCGCCGATTTCGATTTCGCCAAGGTGATGGAGCGCGTGCAGCGCGTGGTGTCCAAGGTGGAACCGCACGATTCCGTCGAGCGCTACACCGGCTTGGGCGTGGACGTGATCGAAGGCGAAGCCCGGCTCGTCACCCCGTGGGAAGTGGAGGTCAACGGCAAGCGGATCAGCGCGCGCAGCATCGTCATCGCCACGGGCGCACGGCCGCTGGTGCCGAAGCTCCCCGGCCTCGACGGCATCGAGGCGCTGACCAGCGACAGCGTCTGGTCCTTGCGCGAACTGCCGAAGCGCCTGCTGGTGCTGGGCGGTGGGCCGATCGGCTGCGAGCTGGCGCAAAGCTTCGCGCGCTTCGGGGCGGCGGT